>NZ_JBBJZX010000052.1:0-13252 GCF_038148935.1 Streptococcus pseudopneumoniae
TTAGCAAGTTTTCCCTTTTTGTGTTAGATTATAATCCACACACTTTTAAACTTGTTTAGAGCGCCCAAAAGCTTGATATTGTTGAGTTTTTAAAAAATCTCATTTGATTAGAAATCATTAAAAGTTCCTAAAAATTCTCAAAAAGTACACAAAAAAAGCCCCACAAAAGGGCTAAGATTTGACGAGTTCAGCAGGCAAGAAACTAGCACGGTCAAACGTGCTTTTTTTATTGCTGGTTGCTGATAGGTATATTATACCATGAAGCGCGTGGTTTATAAGATTATGACCTCACAAAAGCCCCCAGATTCGTTTCTGAGGGCTTCTGGTTTATCCATGGTGTTTTAGTTGTCCAGTACGAAACCAAGCGAAATAGGGGGCGAATATGAAGCCTCAACCTATATTTGCCTACTTATATGCTTCTAGCTCTCCGTTCTGGTGGATTCTCGCAAAGTTTAAGACGGCTATCTGTTTGTATCGGTGATAACTAGTGGAGCTAGTACCTGCCATTTCTACGCATTCGCTCATTGTTTTCTTTCTCATGTAGCAATAATGGATAATGAAGTATTTTCTGGCTCTCTCGTTCTCTATGCTGTTGATGTCGTGGGCGAATATCTCCAACCCCTCACGGATTGCTTTTTCATGTTCGCCGCTCAAATTCCACTGATCAGGTAAGACAAGTTTCCAAGCCTCTTCATCTATCGTAACTTGGTTTTCACTTCCTGCCATCCTCTGGAATCGTAGAAAGTAAGTCATCCGCTTTCTGACGTTCATCATCGTTTTAAACTTATCCAGCTCCATTAGTTTACCCCTTCCACCTTGGCCAAGTGTTCTATAGCTTCCTGCTTTACTCGATATACTGAGGTGGTAGATTTTCCTATTTCTTCAGCTACCTCCGAAGCTACAAGATCATTCAAGTAAAAAAGTCTTAGAACAGAACGCTCAAGCGGATTGTCCAGCTTATCGATTAGCCCAGATATTGCCATTCTCTCTTCAGTAAGTCGCTCAATCCTCTGAAGCGTATCCTCTTTTAGTTTTAGAACACTTATAAGGTTATTCTCTGCTGTATTTCCCCTGCTTGTCTGTACCCTGCTATGGCTTAGTGTTGGCTTTTTGATAATACCACCTTCCAGGGCTTCCAATTCCAAATATAAGCCTTTGATTTCCTTACTTATCCACTTAGCGCCCTCTAGTTTTTCTTTTACCTGCTCTGGTGTCATGCCTCGGCCTCCTTTATGATATAATATTTTTATCGGAATATCACAAAGGAGTCAGCCCTGTACTGGCTTTTTTTTGCATTTTCTCGGCGTTCGCTCTAGCTTCAAATGCTTTTCCGTGAGAAAAAATGTACAATGACGGTGTGAAGCTCATAGAAGCGCGTGGGGAGGGAGATAGCCCCCGTATCTCCTTATGGTTTGATAGGCAATTAAGGGACGTTTTTATCTCCCTTATTTCCTTGTCATTCTGCAAGCAATTAAGGCAAGTTATTTCTTTGCTTATCTGATTATCATTTGGTAAGCAACAAATCCAAAATAACAGACTTTTAAATTACTCTTATCTCCTTATCATTTGGTAGGGAAATAAGGGGAGTTATTTTAGTTCTTATCTCCCTGTCATTTTGTAGGGAGAAAATCCAAATTAAGGAAGCTAAAAAGTCTCCTTATCTCCTTACAGTTTTTCAGGGAGCAAAATCAAAATAAGCAATGTTATTTCCTGTCTTATTTCCTTACCGTTTGACAAGGAGAAAAACGAAAATAAGGAGCCTTTAAATTCGTCTTAACTCCCTATCGTTTTGTAAGCAATTAAGAAGGCTTATTGTCGTCCTTATCTGCTTGTCATTCTGCAAGGAGTAAATCCGAAATAAGAGGGCTAAAAACTCCGCTTATCTGCTTGTCATTTCTCAGGGAGTTAAGGAGGGTTATTATTGCTCTTATCTGCTTGATAAATGATAGGGGAATATATCCACTTTCTCGGCGTTCGCTCGGAGTTCAACACACATAACCCTGCCATTTGTCAGGCATATTTACTGCCACTACCTAAGCAAAACCTAAGTATTTCCTGTTTCCTTTTCCTAAACGAATAATTTTTTTATCAAAGCACGCGCTCCATTTATCGCACCCTTTTTTTGGAACGCTCTGCTTACTTAAATCCTTGATATATCTAGCTTTTTTAACATTTAAACCGTCTAATATGTAGTATTTGTTTGTTTTGTAAATTGCACACTACTTCATATCGTCCTACAATCTCGAACCATTCAGCCAAAATCTATCCCCTTTTTCAGTATACTTCAAAAACTTCTTATAGTGCTTATGATACCTGTCACGCTTCATATACTTTGGTCTTTCAGGGAAACCATCAAACATATATCTACCACGTCTAGGACTCCACCCTGGTTCTACCTTTCTAGCTTCTCTAAGCGCAAGCTCCCAGTAGTATTGGCAATCCGTTTTACTACGGTTCAGGGTACTCTTGTGGATATCTAGACAAGTACCGCAACTAAAATATAAATACCGTTTATAAAGTAACCTGCACCGTCTCCCACAATTAGGGCAAAGAAAGAAATATCGATTACCTCCCTTAGTTCCTGCTATTCTGTCTAATTCAAATGACTCTCCACCAAAATCAATCATTAAATTATCCAAATCAATCTCTAAACGTTGACCGTCCAACTCAGCTATACCCTTAGATATTCCTTTCAGCTTCATTGGTTTAGTGATTGTTTCTATTGCTAACTGCTTCATTATTTCCCCCTATATGGAAAAACCCAAAACTATTGACTTGATAGCAAAAAGGGGATTGCTCCCCTGTGTTCTATTTCAAATGCTCTGTATAACCAGCAAGGCCTTTATATTCGCCCTCTATGTCCAACTTTTGGAGTAGGCTAATACTTTCATCGCCCAGCTTTTCCAACGTACCAAAAGCAGTCATAGAGTCCATAGGGATAGGCTTATCAGAAAGCAAGCGATCAGCATAGTCTAATAGTTCCAGCTCGTAGTCTGTGACCTTATTCAGCAAGCTCTCAAAGTCCTCTGACTCTTTGAGTTGAAGCACGCGCTCCCGTTTGTAACGTTCCTCAAATGCTTCATCGTCCACTGGTTGGTTGTAGTAGTCTTTAAAACTGTCACAAATACGCTTGAAGGTCTTGTTTAGTTTGCTATCCTCCACATACTCGGCGACAAGCGTTCCCTTATCCTTGTGAGTTATTGAAATAGATGGTACTTCATAAGTTCCAGTCATATATCCCAGTAGCGCGTGACCTGCTACCAGAGCAGTATCTAGGTCTTTAAATTCGTAAGTGAAAGTAAATGTTTTTGCTTTATCCGAAAATGTTTTTAATGTCATGTTGTTTTTCCTCTTTCTGTTTTAAGGGTGTCACTAGTAGTTACACCATTGCAAGGGGGTCGGTACTATCTACCCCATTTTGTTATCTGTATAATACTAGCAAACTAGCAATCGCACCCATACCATCACTATCTCCTACGGTTGCGGTTGAATGTTTTACATCAATTACCTGCACGGTCGCCATAAAATCATTTACTTCCTGTTCAAAATTCTCTAGTGATTGTTGCCATTTGTAATAAAAAAATAGTTTAATTTTCATGTTTTTTACTCCTTTTGTACTTAATTGATTTTTCTGTCCCCTTTTTTATACGCTTCTTACAAATTTTATACACTTGTTTTTGAAAGTGTATAAAAAATAAAGTCAGTAATGCCAAGGGTTTTGCTATTGTTTTATACACTTTATACACTTTATACATTAAAATAAAAACATATATAGGGATAATAGGGACCCCATTTTTAAAACATAATATAAGGAAATTTTTTTATTTCCGTGTTTTTCGTATAAAGTGTATAAAACCCTTGATATGACAACGTTTTTAAGTGTATAAAATTTTTGCCCTACTGTGTAAAGTGTATAAAATTCTTATTTTCTTTTCCTTCTCTTTTTGTACTCTGGCCAATGGTTGTAATACCCGCGTTCATTCTTTGGCTTTTTCTGCTTTTCGGGTGTTTCCCTACCATTAGCGTAAACTATACTCGCAAACGGCGGTAGGTCTTCTTTAGGATAAAAACCTTTATGTATCTGTTGCCCTGCAGGGATAACCTTCTGGCCAACTGCGAAACCTTCAGGCAGGTTGCTTTTGATTTCTCGATGTAAGCCCATTTCTGACCTGTTTTCTTTAATACCATAGTATTCTAGGAAACCTTTCCAAACGTGATAGACAAAACTATTAGGGATAAACTCACTTGTCAATTCATCAGTAAAAAACTTAGAAACAAAATCAATAACGGGGTTCATGTCCTTATGGTGTTCTTCAAGTATTTCAATAGACTTCGTAGGGTTAATGTCAGCGTTTGGTGTTTCAATAGCCAACTTAACCAGGTACTCCAGCACTTCTTTGCGGTTAATGTAATCGTCTTTGATAGCCTTGTTAGGATTACCTTTGAATATTTTGGTAAAAGGTAAAATTCTAAATCGCCTATCAATAGCTGATTTATCCCCGTTCATTCTTGGTAAACCATTAGAAGATTGTACTACCGTCATATTAAAGCGTATGCTATAAGGGCGTTTCCCTTTGTCCTCTATGGTCATTATGTCGCCTGTTGCTAAGCTAAACATATCTGAAGTGTCTTTAATTACTGCGTCCTTTTGTACATCATCTCCGATTACAAGTGACTTCCCTAATAATATAGAGGTTGAAAATTGGCTTTTTGTTAAACCAGTGATCTTCAAACTGGCCACATTTTCCATACCAACTAGGTTTATAAGTAACTGCTGAAAAGTTCCTTTTCCTGTTCCGCCTTCACCGAAAAGCCAAAAGATTTTTTGCAATGACTGCCCTGTTATGCTTGCTTTTATAATTTGGATAGCAAGGTTATAAAGTTCCTCGTCACCGTCAAACAACTCTAAAAGCCAAGCTGTCGGCTTCCAGCCGTTAATTATCGGCTCTTCTGCTACAGGATTATAACCTGTTTTTATCTTTCTTGTTGCTGTAATCTCTGGTGTAGTTTCTTCAAAAATGCCTGTCTTAGCATTGTATAGCTGTTTCCCAATTACAGTATAATTGCCTTGGATTTTCCTCATTTGGCTTTGTCTTGCTATTTTATAAAGCGTATCAAATGCCTGTTTTTCTGTTGTGTTTGGATAAATGACAGAAATAAGATCTTGCAAAAATTCATTATCCTCTAACCAGATACCAAAATCAGGATTATAGAAATATAATGGGGCTTTTTGCCCTTGTGCCTCTGGCTTAATTCTAATAAATCGGACGTACTTTTTTAACATAATAGCAACTCCCAGCGGATTAGTTGGTAAGGCCTTACTGCTCTTTTCCTCGCCTTTCTGCTGGGCTAGTTCTTCATGCTGGGCCTCGGTCAACCTGCCTGCCTTTACATTTTCAAGGTGTTTGCTGTCTGCCATAACTTCTTCATAAGCTTGCTGATAAGCCTTGTCCTTGATTTCTTGACACTCTTTGATAAGCTGTCCCCTAACACCTTTGAAAGTCTTAAAGTGCTTATCCTCGCTTTCACGCGCCTCTAAGATTTCACTTTCTAGGTTTCCTAATTCTTCTAGTTCTATGGTTCTATCCTCTCTTTCTATATTCAGCCCGTGCTATACTGCTAAAAGTGCGGTCTAGCTCCTCAATAGGCAATGGTTCAACCGTCACACTATTAGCTATCTTTGTCAGCTCGTAGGCGGTCTCTAGGTCACAATCAACCCACTTATTAAAGAGTAAACCTACAAAGCGTGTCAGTGCCACGTTACGCCCTCCCTCGTCTCCAAAGCCATTAAAAAGTGTGTTAATGATCCTCATAGTCATTGACCTCTGGCCACTTGCTCTAGGCTTGTAAAGCTCAGTAGTTCCTTGCTTCGCTCTTGGTTCAACCTTGGGGACTGGATAATCAAGTCCATGCTCCACAACCTTTTGATAACTTGCTGGGTCGCTTGTTGTTACTGGTAGCCCTTGAAGTTGTGACCATGTTAAACTGGCCATGTCAAAGGGTAGGCCAATCTTGTCAGCAATCTCTTTCACTACCTGCTTATAGGTTGCCTCGTTCATCACGTTGTCAGGCTTCACTACAAGGCGAAAACGGGGCTTTTCTAAGCTATGTTTGATAGTCGGGTATAAGATATAGGAGTAGCCAAATAAAGCGCTAGAAACAGCCTTTATAAAGCCCTCAGACGTCCCCTGTATATCGTCATAATCAAGGAAAATCAAATCCCGATAGATTAGACTGGAGTTGTTTCGCTTGTAACTGCCATGCTTTTCTGGTGTCACTTTGCCACTTATACAGTAAGGCGCTTGTGTACGTTTAAATTCTTCAATGTTTACCCCTTCAGGGACTACCAGAGGCTTAAAACGTTCAATATACTCAAACGGCTCAAGCTTATCAAATGGATAAACAAGATTACTCTGAAAGCCTCTAGCCTCGTAAATCGTCATATCAGCTCCCTTTCCGACGTTTCTTCCTCAGTTTCTTCAGTTGTTTCCGTTCTTTGAGTTGCTTCAACTTTGGGCGTCTGACCTTGGTTTTATCTTCCTTGGCTAACTTCATACCAGCATAAGCTGGCTCTGTCATGTATCTACCCATTTTCCACCCCCATAAACTTCAGCAAGTCCGAAACTCTATAATAGATTTTCCTAGTATCTTCTAGTGGGGGCTGGTATCGCCTTAGTCCTGCTTTTTCCCATTTTTGGAGTGTCATATATTTTATATCTAACTCGTCCATGACTTCCTGGGCTGAGATTAAACCTGTCAGTCGTGGTTTGACTGTATCACGCGCTTCCAGGTATCTTTCCACTACCTCCAGAATGCCATGCGATAGATCTTGCTCACTTTCTCGGCTTAGGCTAAACATATCCGCCCACCTCCTTCAAGGTTTCTTTGTAGCTTTCTAGGTCGCTGTTCATCAACACCGCTAGGCGCTTTTCTTCTTCTCGTATCTGATTGTAAAATGTTTTTGCACCGTCCAGTAACTCCTCTTTGTTAGCTGGGATAAAATATCCTCTAAATGTTCCATGACGTACCCCGATGATAGGAACGCCGTAGCGCGTGATTAGACGGCTGATAATATCTTGCACGGTTCTTTCTGCTAGCTTAGTGATTAGGCTGATTTCTGCCCCTGTTATGGAGTTCTCAGCCCCTACCTTGATTAGTCTTAATACTCGTTTGTCATTCTCTGATAGACTCATTCAGTTCCTCCTCTCCTTTGCTTTTATTCACAAAGGTTATTTGTCCGCTCGCTACCCCTTGCAAAATATCTTTTTGAGTTTCTATGATTGTATCCAAGGTTTTCAAAATAGCTGTCTTAGTCTCTAAATCCAACGCTTGTTTTGCCAACAAGCCCATAGTTACAGCTAACTTTGTTGCATTGTCCATACACGTAGCTAGAAAAATCTCTTTTGTAAAATAAGGTTGATCTGGTATTTTTTCACTATCAAGGTATATCTTCACTGTGTAACTCATTTCATTCCTCCGTAAACTCTTACCCCTGCAAGCTGGATATATCGCCCATAATCAGGGTTTAAATCCTCGCTAGGTGTTTCTATCGTCTGTTTGCTTTCTCGCTCAAATTGGGCGCTTTTTTTGCGGTCTCGGTGGTTTAAATAAAGCAGTAAGCCAATCAATACCACCATAAAGATTACCGATTGTGTATTGGTCAAATCTAATTCATTCATGTTATGCCCTCGCTTGATAATTCTTAATATATTCTACTTGATCAGTTCGCTCCATCTTCAGGAACTCGTCCACCTCTTCGGTGCTTACCTTTCTATCTACAAAATCAGCAATAAACTGGAAGAGGTTCGGATTCCTCTCCTTGATTTCAGCCATTTGTTCATCAAATTCTGCTTGTGTCATGTTGTCTAGGTCCAGTGTCATTGCATTGCCTCCTCAAACTTCTCTATAAGACAACTTTTATTTACTCTCTGAGTTCCATTTTTAGAGTTAAAAAGAATATCTTTAAAGGTTACAGTAGCCCCTAAATACTCCTTCTCAACATGCTCTATATACGCCTGTTGCTCTGCTTCGTTGTCAAAAAAGTGCTTTGCTTGGCGTTTAAAGAAGGCTTGTCGCATAGCGTCCATTTCAAAAATACCAGGGTGGAAAAACATTCCCGTAGTGCTTTTAGAAACTGCCTCGATTTTATGGCTGTCATTCAATTCAGGAAGTTCAATCCAAAGCAAGCGGTGTAAATTTTCTTTGACAGCTTTTAATTGTGCTGATAAGAGTCCTATTCTGAAAAAATCATTGTTTTCGTCTGCTTGGTGTAATTCCATACTAATTCTATCCAAGCTTTTAGCGATAATATCGTATGTTGTTTCTGTCATGTTTTTTACCTATGTTTCTATGTTGTGTAATTGCCCTAAGGGCTTTTTAATGCCTTTTACTATACTGGATATCCTCACGCTCAGACTCGCCAAATTGAAAGCGTGAGAAAGTACCAGTTTTAAGAGTTGGCGCTCTCCGTATGGTCAAAATGTCCTAAATATGCTATAATCTAGGTATAAATCTTTACTAAAACCTCTTTAATAATAGCTTGCCTGCTTTGTTAAATTCGTTTTAGTGTTAGTGTGAAAGGCTCTGCGGTGTGGTTATTGCTAAGCCTTTTTTGTTGCTCTCACGCGCTTCTTTGGCGTGTTTTTTTATTTCTGAATGCCATAGCCTTGATTTCTTGGTAACTCATATTCAAGCCAATCATGGCTATTACCATGTCCTCAAATGCCTGATATTGCTCCAGCTCGTCACTGGTCAAGCTATCGATGCCATTATAGCCCCCACGTTCTTCCCTTAACTGCTTCGCGTTCCTGTCGGTTACTGCTTTCAGTAGCAGGTTGTTCATGGTGCTATGCGGGTGCTTGGGTGCTTGTTCCCAGTTCTCAATACTGTCATGCAAGGTTTTTCTTTTTGACTTTTCTAGCGCCCTCTGCATACGAAACTTAGAAAGTTCCTCACGCATTTCAAAGAATGCTTTGACTAGGTTCATCTTAAAACGCCTTACTGGTTCGGTGTTCTTTAAGTAAGTGATCAGCAAAGTAGCTTGTTGTTCATTTAAGCGATAGATTTTCATTGGTCGCCCTCGCCCATCTAATTTACGGATTTCAAATCCGATTATTCCGTAGCTTTCAAAATCCTCTTGATGATTTCTTATTAAGCTTTGTACTGTATCGTGTTTAACCTCAGCGCATTCAGCAATGATCTCGCTTGTAGTATACGGCTCTTTCTTGCCGTCCATGTAAACTAGTTCCATTGTGGTTCTACCTCCTGCATGAATCGGGTTAGCTTGCTTGTCAGACGGCTCTTGTCGTCCATATTCTGAGCCTCTGCAATGGCTTTGGCTAGTGTATCGATATAATACCGCTCTGCCTCTGCCAATGTGTCAGGGGCTTTTATAGTGGTCTGTGGTTCTTCCACCAGTTCCCCAGCCATGTAGTAGCCTTGTTGCCTAACATCTTTTAATACTTGCTTAACCCATTTCTTAAACTCTTTAGCTTTTGGTTTGGTTGACCGCATAAGCACCTCATAGAGTCCATGCTCAGTTAAAAACCATACTTGTTGACCACTACGAAAAATTTTCGTATGTCCTTCTAAAGCTGTCCCCTTAACCTTTTCGTCATCATCTACTTTTCTTAGCATTGATTGCACGTCATAATATCCTTGTCCAGTTTTTGCGTAGTCAATCATTTCAGCAATATCTCTAGCTCTAAATAGCGGTTCTTGTTCACTGCCGTAGATGTCCAACGCTTGACCGTGAAAAATAGTAGTAGTGACAACCTGCAATAGTTGCCCTTGGTCTGTTGTCTCTTCAAAAATACTTACTTGTGTTGTCATGTCTTGCTTAACCTCTCTGTATAACTGATTTAGTCTTTTTCTACTCTCCTTGTTGGGCTTGTGTTTGCCCTGTGCCCACTTGCCAACTGTTCGGGGGTCTATGCCTATCCGTTGGCCAATAGCTACCAAGTTCAGCCCGTGAGTGGTTCGCATTTCATCGATGACCCTTGTATAGTTCCTCTTCATTGCTTGCCTGCCTTTCTATTTATCCAACCTTTAACAAGTCGTCAATCGTAACTTCTAAAAAGTCAGCTACTTTCTGCAATGTCTCAAAAGTCGGATTTTTTGAACGCTCATAATACAATGCCGTCAAAGTGCTTTTTGATAGCCCTGTTTCTCTTGCAACATCTGCCACCTTCAAGCGTTTCTTTGCTAAAATAACACGCATATTATTTTTCAAATGTCTTACCTCTTTCTATTATTTTTAAAATCAACCTCCAGCAGAATAGATTGAAAAGTGTTGTGCTGGAGGTTCTATTCAGACACTTTTTGTCTGATTGGTTTTTATTATACAGACACTTTTTGTCTTTGTCAAGGATATTTTTTATTTTATTGGACTTTTTTTGTCTGGTTCGATAAAAAGAATGATATAATACATTTGAAAGGTGTTGATATAAATGAATAGATTAAAAGAGTTACGTAAAGAAAAAAAGCTATCTCAAAAGGAAATAGCAAAAGAAATGAGCATATCAGAAAAGACTCTATCACGCTGGGAAAACGGAGAAAGCCAAATAAAACCAGAGAAAGCCCAGCAACTAGCTGACTACTTCGGAGTAAGTGTTGGATATCTGTTGGGGTATGAAGACCTACTAGATCAAATTGAAGAAGTCGATTCTGAACTTTCAAAAGGAATGACCATTGCTAAAAACTTGTCCGTTACAGCTTCTTCTAGCTATGAAGAACTTTTTAGAAATATTTTGATATTACTAAAAGGGCTAAAAGAAGTTGCTGAAGTCACTCAAGTTGACTCTAACACCCTTATAGAAGTTGTAGAAAGCTTAGAAGAGCATATGAAAGATTTAGATGACTCCATAAGAAAAATGGTTTCCGCTCAAATCAAATACATAGAGTTACAAAATTTAAAGAAAAAATTAAATAAGTACAAGGGGTGACTCTTCTACTTACCACAAACAAGCCCATATAAGCCCCATATCTACTAATTTTGTTGATGTCAACAAATGTCAACCACTTACAATATTTTAGAAAGGACTACCATGGTTAAAATCAACGCAAACGGTAAAGAAATCACTTTACTAGCCAATAATACTGATTATGTTAGCTTGACAGATATAGCTAAATATAAAAATAGCGAAGATCCTAGAATAGTTATTTCAAACTGGCTTAGTAGTTATGCTACTATAGACTTTTTAGCAACTTGGGAAAGCATTAATAACCCAAATTTTAACCGTATGGAATTCCATACGGTTAGAAATGAACCTGGTAGGCTTGTAATGACTTCTAAACAATGGATAGAAAGAATGAACGCCATCGGTATCACTTCAAAAGCTGGACGCTACGGTGGAACATATGCCCACTCAGACATAGCCTTTGAGTTTGCTTCTTGGATTTCCCCAGAGTTCAAACTCTACATCATTCAGGACTATCAACGACTTAAACAAGAAGAGGCCTATAGAAATCAGTTAGATTGGCAAGTGAACCGCTATATTTCAAAACTCAATTACACAATACAAACTGATGCAATTAAAGAAAATATTGTCCCAACACTTCAGCCGTCTCAAATATCATACGCTTACTCCTCTGAAGCTGATTTGGTTAATGTTGCCTTATTCGGTATGACTGCCAAAGAATACAAGAAAGCTTTCCCAGAAAAAGACGGTAATCAGCGAGATAATGCCACTATTGAACAGTTATTAGTTCTTAATAATTTACAAAGTCTTAACGCTGAAATGATAAAACAAGGGCTATCACAAAGCAACCGCCTAACTGAACTCAATAGAATCGCCAAAGAACAGTTAGAGGTACTTTACAAAAACAATCAAAAAGCTCTGGACAATCTAAAGCGCCTAGCCGATAAATAGCCCCATATCCGCCTTGTTTCAAACTCTGGTATTATTTACCGTCTGACTCTTTAAAATCGAATGTGGGGCAATCTATGAAGCCCTAGCATGATTTAAACCACAATCTAAAACCTTTTTAATAATAGCTTGCCTGCTGATGTATTTTAGAAAGGTTTATCATCATGAAAATAACAGAATACAAAAAGAAAGACGGGTCAATAGTCTACCGCTCCAGTATCTATCTGGGTACAGATACAGTAACAGGTAAGAAAGTCAAGACAACTATATCAGGCCGAAACAAGAAGGAACTCAAAACCAAAGCGTTACAGGCTCAAATAGAGTTTGAAAAAGACGGGTCAACAGTATTTAAAGCGGTTCAAATCAATACCTATGCCGAACTGGTGGAGAATTGGCTAGAAACATACTGCCATACGGTTAAAAAATCTACCTTAATGGGTACCAAATTCAAAATAGATAAATATCTACTTCCAGCTTTCGGAAACTATAGGCTGGATAAACTGACGCCCCCAATCATTCAAAGTCAAGTTAACCAGTGGGCAAAAGACTACAATCAATTAGGTGAGGGATTCCAAGAATATCCGCTCCTTCACTCTCTAAACAAACGCATACTTAAATATGCCGTATCTTTGCAAGCTATCCCCTTCAACCCTGCCCGTGATGTCATTATTCCACGGCGTAAACTCAAAGAAGGGCAAAAACTGAAATATCTGGATGATGAGAATTTGAAAAAGTTCTTAGCTTATATGGATCAGTTGCCAAACACTTACAAAAATTTCTTTGATACGGTGCTATATAAGACGCTTTTAGCTACTGGTTTGCGTATTCGTGAGTGTTTAGCCTTAGAGTGGTCTGATATTGACCTAAAAAATGGTACACTAGACGTCAATAAAACGTTAAATATTATCAAAGAAATCACTAGCCCTAAGACTAAATCAAGTATTAGGGTAATTGACTTGGATAATAAGACGGTGCTCATGCTACGGCTCTATAAAGCAAGACAATCCCAAATAGGAAAAGAAATGGGGTTGACCTATGAGAAAGTATTCTCTAATAGCTTTGATAAGCATATAGACGCTAGAATGCTTAGTTTTAGGTTAGTAAAACATTTGGAACGTGCTGGATGCCCTCGTTTTACGTTCCACGCCTTCCGCCACACTCACGCTAGTATCTTGCTCAATGCTGGACTACCTTACAAAGAGATACAAACACGGCTCGGCCATGCAAAACTTTCTATGACCATGGATATTTATAGCCACCTATCCAAAGACAATCAGAAAAATGCTACTTCATTTTATGAAAAAGCTATTGAAAAATTAAAAAGTTCCTAAAAAAGTCCATAAAATTATTATTTCAGTTATGGGAAATAGCTATATCAAGGAATT
>NZ_JBBJZX010000053.1:0-13235 GCF_038148935.1 Streptococcus pseudopneumoniae
GAATGTAAAGAAGTTGGTGAAAATGAGCCATTGACTCGTGAAAAATTGTCACCAGTTATCGCAGTTTTGAAATCTGAAAGCCGTGAAGATGGTATTGCCAAAGCTCGTCAAATGGTTGAATTTAACGGTCTTGGACACTCGGCAGCCATCCACACAGCTGACGAAGAACTGACTAAAGAATTTGGTAAAGCTGTTAAAGCTATTCGTGTTATCTGTAACTCACCTTCTACTTTTGGCGGTATCGGGGACGTTTACAATGCCTTCTTGCCATCATTGACACTTGGATGTGGTTCTTACGGACGCAACTCAGTTGGGGATAACGTTAGTGCCATTAACCTCTTGAATATCAAAAAAGTCGGAAGACGGAGAAATAACATGCAATGGATGAAACTTCCTTCAAAAACATACTTTGAACGTGATTCAATTCAATACCTTCAAAAATGTCGTGACGTTGAACGTGTCATGATCGTTACTGACCATGCCATGGTAGAGCTTGGTTTCCTTGATCGTATCATCGAACAACTTGACCTTCGTCGCAATAAGGTTGTTTACCAAATCTTTGCTGATGTAGAACCAGATCCAGATATCACAACTGTAAACCGTGGTACTGAGATTATGCGTGCCTTCAAACCAGATACAATCATCGCTCTCGGTGGTGGATCTCCAATGGATGCTGCTAAAGTAATGTGGCTCTTCTACGAACAACCAGAAGTGGACTTCCGTGACCTTGTTCAAAAATTCATGGATATCCGTAAACGTGCCTTCAAGTTCCCATTGCTTGGTAAGAAGACTAAATTCATCGCAATCCCAACTACATCTGGTACAGGATCTGAAGTAACTCCATTTGCCGTTATCTCTGATAAAGCAAACAACCGTAAATACCCAATCGCTGACTACTCATTGACACCAACTGTGGCAATCGTAGACCCTGCCTTGGTATTGACAGTTCCTGGATTTGTTGCTGCGGACACTGGTATGGACGTATTGACCCACGCGACTGAAGCCTACGTATCACAAATGGCTAGCGACTACACTGACGGTCTTGCACTTCAAGCCATCAAGCTTGTATTTGAAAACCTTGAAAGCTCAGTTAAGAATGCAGACTTCCACTCACGTGAGAAAATGCACAACGCTTCAACAATCGCTGGTATGGCCTTTGCAAATGCCTTCCTAGGTATTTCTCACTCAATGGCTCACAAAATCGGTGCGCAATTCCACACAATCCACGGTCGTACAAATGCAATCTTGCTTCCATACGTTATCCGCTACAACGGTACACGTCCAGCTAAGACAGCAACATGGCCTAAGTACAACTACTACCGTGCGGATGAAAAATACCAAGATATCGCACGCATGCTTGGACTTCCAGCTTCTACTCCAGAAGAAGGTGTGGAATCTTACGCAAAAGCTGTCTACGAACTTGGTGAGCGCGTAGGTATCCAAATGAACTTCAAGGCACAAGGAATCGATGAAAAAGAATGGAAAGAACATTCTCGTGAATTGGCCTTCCTTGCTTATGAAGATCAATGTTCACCAGCTAACCCACGTCTTCCAATGGTTGATCATATGCAAGAAATCATCGAAGATTCTTACTATGGTTACAAAGAAAGACCAGGACGCCGTAAATAATCGTTTATCAGCCTAGAGGCAGGAATTTCCTGTCTCTTTTTTGTCGTTTTCACCAAACTATGATAGAATATAAAAAATTATATTTTTAAAATATAGGAGAAAGTCGAAGGAATGAACAGTTTTGGTGAAAAAGTAAGAGGCTTAAGAGAAGAAAAAGGACTTAGTCGTCCAGTTTTTTGCGGGGATGAGTCTGAATTATCAGTCCGTCAGTTGGTGCGGATAGAAAAAGGAGAATTTCGCCCGACGATAAAAACACTAGAATATATTGCAGATAGATTAGAAATTCCGTCCTACGTCTTGATGCCAGATTATAAGGAATTGCCTAAACGCTACCAAGAATTAAAGTACTTTCTTTTACATCATCCTGACTATGGAGATAAGGAGTTGCAGGAGCAGAAGGAAGAATATTTTGATGAGATTTTTGAATGTTTTTATGATGATTTGCCACGTGATGAGAAAGTGGTAGTGGATTGTCTTCAAGCCATAGATGAAGTGAGAGCGACGGATAATGAACAGTATGGAATAGCGCTTTTAGATGAATCTTTTGAGGAACTATGGAATCAAAGAGAATTTTCGTTTTCAGATCTTTTGAAAATTCGATTGTATTTTTTATGTAGTTATTTAGAAAATATAAAAAAAGGACAGTTATCTATTAGCGAGCAGACAAAACTTCAATCAATGTTTCAAAAAGTATGTAATAACGTAGAAAATAGCAGTACGGACGATTTATTTCTTGTTCGTGATGTGTTATTTGCAGGGCTGGGAAGTTGTGAATTATTGAATGACTTAGAGTTATTTAAGTTAGCTGTGGAAAAACTTAATTGGATTTCTGAAAAAACACGAGATTTTCAAAAGCAACCGATTGTCTTGATGGTGGAGTGGAAATATTATCTTCAGACTGATTATGATACGGCAAAACAAAAGTATGAAGAAGCAAAAATGATGGCGAGGATGTTTGGTAATGAGCAGTTAATTGTTAGTTTAGATAAGGAATGGAGTAAGGATAATAAAAGAGTCTAAGGAAAAACTTGACAGGAGAAAATGAAGTAAATGTTTTCACAATAAAAGGCATAATATCAGTCATACAAAAACTTTGATATTATGCCTTTTATTATGGAAAGACGTTTTAAATGTTAGCTTTGAATTGAATTTTTGTCTAGTCTAATTTATATTATATTTTGAGAAATGTAATATTTTTGAAGATTAGTTTAGATAGCTTTTTTCTCTAATTTTACCAGTTTAAATAAAATAGTGACATTTCTGTCATTGGAGAATTTTTTATAAACTGATATAATCCAATATGTAAGCAAGAGGCTTACTAATTTTTGCTTACTTGAAAAGTTATTGAATAATGTAATTTATCATTAACTTCATTTATAACAAAGGAGGTAGTTAAAGATGGTTCAGTTTTTTTCACTTTTAGGAACGTTGCTTTGGTGGAAATAGACAATCGTTGCTATTTTTATGAAGGTGAGAAGCATGCTAGAATTTGAAAGAATAGATAATATTTTATTAGCTGGCATGTCAGAAGTAGGAGATGTACTGCTCATTCGACAAACGCTATCAACTCTTCTTCAAGTAGAAATAAGAGTTAACGGCTATTTATTGGATTTGATTACAATAAAACCCCAGATATTAAAAGTCTATCCATTAGTCGGTATAGCAAATAATGCACTTATTATTGTACGAGAAGTAAATGAGGGACTTGATATGACGTTGGAGAGTAATAGAACATTTAGAGATTTTGATTTTTTTAGAAAATTAAAATAGAAATTTAAAAAGGAGAAATAAAATATGTGGCGTTGGGTATGGAAAATTGTAAAATGGATTCTGATTAGTTTGCTATGGGAAGCTATCTGGGGCTGGGTTAAACAATGGTTTAGTAAATAGGAGGAATTATTATGTGGCGTTTCGTATGGAGAATTATCAAATGGATTATTATTGACTGGATTTTAACAGCAATTTGGGGCTGGATTAAACAGTGGTTCTAGTTTAGAAATTAATAGAACAGAGTTGATTTTTACATAAAATATTAGTAAAATTAGAAATTAATATAAAAAATAATTGATAGTTATGTCTCAGTTTGAAAAAGGGCATTCTCAAAAAGATTATAGACATAACTATCAACTATTTTAATTATAATATAAAAGGAGAAAAAATGAAAGTAGAGAACATTTCGTATAGGATAAATAGCAGGATACTGTTTAACAATATTTCTTTTGATACTTCAAATTCAGGTCTTACACTGATTACTGGAAAAAATGGCTCAGGAAAGTCAACATTATTGAAAGTATTACTAGGAATTGTTCAACCATATTCTGGCTCATTGATTTCTGAAGAAAAGGTTAGCTATGTTCCAGATTCTTCGGATAACTATTTCATTGGTTTATCTCCTAATTTATTATTCGAATTTTTACAGAAACAATTTTTTATTGAAACAAATTTGTTCGAAGAGCGGTTAAGAGAATTACGAGAACAATTTTATTTGAATGAGAAATTAATGACACAAACAATTCAATCATTGTCATTAGGAGAAAAGAAAAAAGTAATGCTTATAGCAGCGCTTTTATTGGATTCGGACTTGTATGTTATGGATGAACCTTTATCAGGTTTAGATCAAATTTCGGTTGAAAATCTGCTTCAATTGATGGAGCAAAAGATAAATCTAGGCAAACACTTCATTATTGTAAGTCACGAGAGGCAAGAAATTTTACCGACAGTTGATCAGGTTATTTCTTTGTAGAGGAAAGTTATATGGAAAAGTTTTATTATTCTATTACTCTATTATTCCTATCTCGACAGGGATACTGGAATGATTCGAATAATGTCAAGGAATTATCGTTGCTTCAATCGACCTACAAATATTTTTTTTCATCTGTTAGTTTGATTTTTATATTTTGTTTTGCTAAACAAGAAGTTTATAAGCTATTAAGTGCAAATCAAATTTGGGGTATCCTATCATACTTTGAATTAGTAAAAATACTTGTTCCTGCAATTTTGTTATTAGGAATAATTTATGAAAATATTTATGTTTTAAAAACTAAAACAGAGAGTACAATGAGGATATTTTTCAATGTCACAGGGAGAGAATTTTGGAATATAGTTTTTTTAAAGAATTTAATTCTAGTTTCCCCCATCTTAGTAGTTATTTTTTTCTATGATATTTCTTTAGGAATATTTGCGTGCCTACTTGTTTTTTTACTTAATAGTATATTTTTTATACCGAAAATCAGGTATGTTAGGCCAAGGTTTAAAAAATCGTTCAGTATGACCTATTTATTATCTGTCGTTGATGGTTTGACGGTGTTTAAAGCGATGACTATACCTGTATTTTCAACATTTATGTTTATGTTCATGTGGTTGGTTTTACCAGATTTTTTAGGAATTGATATCTCGAATAAAGCGATGATATTGAATACAGCTTTATTTTCAGGGACAGTATTTTTTAGCAATAAAGGGATAAATTTTTATTTTCTTACTTTAAATAAGGACTTCCCTTATCTGAAGGCTGTGGGGGTTAATCTTAATAAGTTTATAAAAAAAAGAATTTGGTCTTTAAATTTTATTAGTATCTTAGTTCCGTCGATCTCGCTATATTTCTTTTTAAATTATCAGGGGTACGGTTTTATAGATATTTCCCTATTTCTTTTCGGAGTTTCTCTAGCATATTTTTTATGCCAAGGGATACAAATGTTAGAGATAATTATATTTAGAAAGTATCATTTCAAGAATGCGAAAGAATTAGATGCTTTTTCAATTCCTATAAATACAAGGATAACGTTGTACATTATTCGCTTCGTACCAGTTATGGTTTGCTTATTATTCAATCAAATTAAACTATTTGGTTTATGGGGCTTGATATTGTTAAATATAGTTTATATCAGTATTATTTATTGTAGTTTATATCGACATATGTTGTCAAAAGTAATTAAAGGAGATAATCATGTCCATTTTATCCATTAAAAATATTTCAAAGTTTTACGCCTTGGATGGTAAACACCAAGAGCGGGCTTTAAAGAATATTAACCTGCAGATTGCAAAAGGTAAAATTACAGCGATTTACGGGCCGTCAGGCTGTGGCAAAACCAGTCTACTAAACATCATCAGCGGTTTAGACAGACAATATGAAGGAGTTTTAGAATTTAAAGGGGAATCTCTCCGTGACTTATCAGAGATTGAACTAACTCAATTTCGTAAAGATAAGATTGGATTTGTGTTTCAAAACTTTAACCTCATTCCTCATCAGTCTGTCTTGGACAATGTCAAGCTACCTCTCTATGTCAAAGATTTATCTGACAGGGAGATGACAATGATTGCAAAGGAGCAATTAAGTAACTTGGGCATGGAACCTTTTATAGCTAAAAATGTTAAACAACTTTCTGGTGGGCAAAAGCAACGCGTGGCAATCGCGCGTGCCTTGGTAAATCAGCCTGATATGATTGTAGCAGATGAGCCAACGGGTTCGCTGGATTCTCAATCTCAAGAAATGGTATTGGAGGTATTTAAAAATTTAGCCCAAACAGGGAAAACAGTACTAATTGTAACCCATAATCCAGAGGTTGCTGAATATGCAGACGTGATTATCAAAATGAAGGATGGTGAAGTCGTTGAAGAAGTCAAAAAATAAAGGATTATCATTGAAAAACAAATTCAAACTTTCTTTAAATAACTTTCTGGAAAGAAAGTGGCGTAATCTATTGATTGCGCTAGCAACCTCAATCGGTTTTGTAGGAGTCTTAATTTCTTTCGGCTTGGGAAATGCATTGATTTCGATGATTGATGAAAATACGAATGGAGGTCAAATTCCTTCTCAAGTTCAGATTGCTTTAAACACAAAAAATGTTGGACGAGGCTTTTTGAACCAAGATGATAAGAACTATATCACGGATACAGTTGGGAAAGAAGCTATTAAATATTTGGAGAGTCCTTTTGGGATGACCATGTCAAATATTACTATAGATGGGCAAGAAATGGATCTGAGTCAAACGATGCCTTCTTATGCTCAAGTAGTGAGTCTCTATGAGGATACAAGTATTTCTGTTAGTAGTAATGAAAAGGACAAAGTGGTAGCTGGATCCCTCTATACTGATACAAATGAACAGGGCTTAACGATTCCAATCAGCTTACTAAAAAATTGGAATGAACAGACAGGAAACAACCTGACAGCTAATGATGTTATTGGCAAATCAGTCTCAGCCAGCATTGTAGAAAATGCTGCTGAAGCTAGTAAGACTGCTCAATTTCAAACAAAGATTGTACGTGTGATCAATGATGAAGATGACCTGGAGGACAGCAACAGTTTCATGCCGTCTCATCAAATGGAAACAATTTTGAAAGAAGCTGGATTTACAAAAGCTGTATCTTATTTTATCTTGGAACTCAAAGATCCATCACAAACAAAAGCGATAACAGAAGAATTGCAGAAAAACAAGAAGTATACTGTTCTTTCTCAACAGAAGGTTCTTGATATTGTGATTACTTTTATTCGTGTCATTCAGGGATTGTTGATTGTACTTTCATCACAAGCTATTGTGGTAGCAGCGGTCATGATTGGTATCATTATTTACATCAATATCATGCAACGTTCTAAGGAAATAGGTGTCATGAAGGCAGTTGGTTATCAAAATCGTGATGTCAAAGGAATTTTTATTTACGAGGCTATCTGGATTGTAGGCATCGCCTTGTTACTGGCCTTTTTGGTTGCACAAGGGGTGGGAAGTTTGGCGAATGCGGTTGTAAATCACTTTTACCCATCCATCACTAAGGTTTTTGAATTAAATTTGTTATCTGTTTTAGGAACTCTAGCTTTCGCTCTACTACTTGGTTATGTATCAGCTTACTTCCCAGCACGTAAAATTAGTAAAATGGATCCAGTAGAATCGTTACGCTATGAATAGTAAGGGATTCCTTGATTTACAGTCTTAAAAAGAAACTAACATAGAAAAATAATGCCCATACTTGCAATTCAACTCAAATAGTTATATAATAGGTTTGTTGAAAGGTGATTTGTAGTGATTCAAGTTACTCTTTTCACAATAAAAATTTCATGATTTTCATAAGGAGGAAATCACTAATGGTAGTTAAAGTTGGTATTAACGGTTTCGGACGTATCGGTCGTCTTGCTTTCCGTCGTATCCAAAACGTAGAAGGTGTTGAAGTTACTCGTATCAACGACCTTACAGATCCAGTTATGCTTGCACACTTGTTGAAATACGACACAACTCAAGGTCGTTTCGACGGTACTGTTGAAGTTAAAGAAGGCGGATTTGAAGTTAACGGTAAATTCATCAAAGTTTCTGCTGAACGTGATCCAGAACAAATCGACTGGGCTAACGACGGTGTAGAAATCGTTCTTGAAGCTACTGGTTTCTTTGCTAAGAAAGCAGCTGCTGAAAAACACTTGCACGCTGGTGGAGCTAAAAAAGTTGTTATCACTGCTCCTGGTGGAAACGACGTTAAAACAGTTGTATTCAACACTAACCACGACGTTCTTGACGGTACTGAAACAGTTATCTCAGGTGCTTCATGTACTACAAACTGCTTGGCTCCTATGGCTAAAGCTCTTCAAGATAACTTTGGTGTTGTAGAAGGATTGATGACTACTATCCACGCTTACACTGGTGACCAAATGATTCTTGACGGACCACACCGTGGTGGTGATCTTCGCCGTGCTCGCGCTGGTGCTGTAAACATCGTTCCTAACTCAACTGGTGCTGCGAAAGCTATCGGTCTTGTAATCCCAGAATTGAACGGTAAATTGGACGGAGCTGCTCAACGTGTTCCTGTTCCAGCAGGTTCTGTAACTGAGTTGGTAGCAGTTCTTGAAAAGAACGTTACTGTTGACGAAGTGAACGCAGCTATGAAAGCAGCTTCAAACGAATCATACGGATACACTGAAGATCCAATCGTATCTTCAGATATCCTAGGTATGTCTTACGGTTCATTGTTTGACGCAACTCAAACTAAAGTTCTTGACGTTGACGGTAAACAATTGGTTAAAGTTGTATCATGGTACGACAACGAAATGTCATACACTGCACAACTTGTTCGTACTCTTGAATACTTCGCAAAAATCGCTAAATAATTCTTGAGTCGATAAAAAGCAGGGCCTCTTGGTCTTGCTTTTCTTATATAGAAAGATGGATGACACAACAATCATCCATTCTTTTTTAATTCTTTTTCAAAAGTATCTGAAAGAGCAGTGAAACTTAATTTCTCTAAAGTAAGTGGATGGGTAAAGGACAGTCGAAAGGCGTGGAGCATAAGGCGACTTGTATTTGATTTGCTATTATAGAGGGGGTCACCTAGGATTGGGAAATTATGATGCGAAAGGTGCACACGGATTTGATGGGTTCGCCCTGTCTTTAGTTTGCAACGAACTAATGAAGTCTTGTTTGAGAATTGCTTTAATCTGCTTACATGCGTTTCAGCATATTGCCCATTTTTTGCATCAACTATTCTTTTTCTACGATCATGGCGATCACGTCCGATTTTGTCTTTGAAAACAAGTTCTTTACGGCTGACATTTCCATCAACTAGAGCCCAATATTCTCTGGAAATCTCTTTTTTCTCCAGTAAGCGGTTGAGAATGGGGAGGATAAAAGGATTTTTGGCAAAGAGAACCAAACCACTAGTTTCCATGTCTAGGCGATGAACGACATAGCAGGTTTGGCCAACGTAGGCACTGACATGGTTAAGAAGAGCAATTTCGTTTGGCTGATTACCATGCGTTTTCATCCCCTCTGGTTTGTTCACAATAACTAAGTGTTGATCTTGATAAACTTCCTGAACGAGGTTTGGGTTGCCCCAAGGAATTTCTTTTTCGGGATAATCTTCCTCGTCAAAAGTTAACTGGCAAACATCTCCAGAATTTACCGTCTCGTTCCAATGAACTTCTCGCTGATTAATCAAAATGTGTTTCTTGATTCTCAAAAAATGACGGATTTTTCTAGGGATGAGGAGTTGTTCCTCAAGTAATTGCTTTACCGTCATTTGAGGTAGAGAGTCTGGTAATGTAAATGTGAATTTCATACAGATATTGTAACAAAAAAGACCTATTTTGATAGGAAATAGCTAAATTCTTGTCTTCCTATGATGAAGATGATAAAATAAACGCATGAAATTAGATAAATTATTCGAGAAATTTCTTTCTCTTTTTAAAAAAGAAACAAGTGAACTAGAGGACTCTGATTCTACTAGCTTACGTCGCTCTCGTAGTGATCGAAAAAAATTAGCCCAAGTAGGTCCAATTCGAAAATTCTGGCGTCGCTATCATCTAACAAAGATTGTCCTTATACTAGGTTTGAGTGCAAGCTTGCTAGTTGGAACCTATTTGTTTGCTGTAGCCAAGTCAACCAATGTCAATGATTTGCAAAATGCCTTGAAAACTCGAACTCTCATTTTTGACCGTGAAGAAAAGGAGGCTGGTGCCTTGTCTGGTCAAAAAGGAACTTATGTTGAATTGACTGATATCAGTAAAAATTTGCAGAATGCCGTTATTGCGACAGA
Source organism: Streptococcus pseudopneumoniae (assembly GCF_038148935.1). Lineage (GTDB taxonomy): Bacteria > Bacillota > Bacilli > Lactobacillales > Streptococcaceae > Streptococcus > Streptococcus pseudopneumoniae_U. The sequence goes on from NZ_JBBJZX010000053.1 coordinate 10,138, forward strand.
AGACCGCTCTTTCTATAAAAATGACGGGATTAACTATGGTCGTTTCTTCTTGGCGATTGTCACTGCTGGTCGTTCAGGTGGTGGTTCTACTATTACCCAACAGCTGGCTAAAAATGCCTATCTGTCGCAGGATCAAACTGTTGAGAGAAAAGCGAAAGAATTTTTCCTTGCCTTAGAATTGACTAAAAAATATAGTAAGGATCAAATTCTAACCATGTACCTTAATAATGCCTATTTTGGAAATGGTGTGTGGGGCGTTGAAGATGCGAGTAAGAAATACTTTGGAGTTTCTGCGTCAGAAGTGAGTTTGGATCAAGCTGCGACTCTGGCAGGGATGCTCAAAGGGCCGGAACTGTATAATCCCTTGAATTCTGTAGAAGATTCTACCAATCGTCGCGATACTGTCTTGCAAAATATGGTTGCAGCAGGATATATTGATAAAAACCAAGAAACCGAAGCTGCAGAAGTTGATATGACTTCGCAATTGCACGATAAGTATGAAGGAAAAATCTCTGATTACCGTTACCCCTCTTATTTTGATGCTGTGGTCAATGAAGCTGTTTCCAAGTATAATCTAACAGAGGAAGAAATTGTCAATAATGGCTACCGCATTTATACAGAGCTGGACCAAAACTACCAAGCAAATATGCAGGTTGTCTATGAGAATACATCGCTATTTCCAAGAGCAGAGGATGGAACATTTGCACAATCAGGAAGTGTAGCTCTCGAACCGAAAACAGGTGGAGTTCGTGGAGTTGTCGGTCAGGTTGCTGACAATGATAAAACTGGATTCCGGAATTTCAACTATGCAACCCAATCAAAACGTAGCCCTGGCTCTACAATTAAGCCTTTAGTTGTTTATACACCAGCAGTTGAGGCAGGTTGGGCTTTGAATAAGCTCTTGGATAACCATACTATGCAGTATAACAGCTATAAGGTTGATAACTATGCAGGAATTAAAACAAGTCGAGAAGTTCCCATGTATCAAGCCTTGGCAGAATCGCTTAATCTACCTGCTGTTGCCACTGTTAATGATTTGGGCGTCGACAAGGCTTTTGAAGCAGGCGAAAAATTTGGACTCAACATGGAAAAGGTCGACCGTGTTCTTGGTGTTGCCTTGGGAAGCGGTGTCGAAACCAATCCTCTGCAAATGGCTCAAGCATATGCTGCTTTTGCAAATGAAGGTTTAATGCCGGAAGCTCATTTTATTAGTAGAATTGAAAATGCTAGTGGACAAGTTATTGCAAGCCATAAAAATTCACAAAAACGGGTGATTGATAAGTCTGTAGCTGACAAGATGACCAGTATGATGTTGGGAACATTTACAAACGGAACAGGTATTAGTTCATCGCCTGCAGACTATGTCATGGCAGGAAAAACTGGTACAACCGAAGCAGTTTTTAATCCTGAATACACAAGTGACCAGTGGGTAATTGGCTATACTCCGGATGTGGTGATTAGTCATTGGCTTGGTTTTCCGACCACTGATGAAAATCACTATCTAGCAGGATCTACTTCAAACGGTGCAGCCCATGTTTTTAGAAATATTGCAAATACCATTTTACCTTATACGCCAGGAAGTACCTTCACAGTTGAAAATGCATATAAGAAAAATGGAATTGCACCAGCTAACACAAAAAGACAAGTACAAACCAATGATAATAGCCAGACAGATGATAATTTGTCTGATATTCGAGGACGTGCGCAAAGTCTAGTAGATGAGGCTAGTCGGGCTATCTCGGATGCTAAGATTAAGGAAAAAGCTCAAACAATATGGGATTCGGTAGTCAATCTATTTCGCTAAGATGCTTGTCAAAGCCTAGCTTTCTTGTTATAATAGATAGGATGGAGGCGTTATGGCACTAAAAAAAGCAAGCCTAGCTTGTGCGGTTTGTGGTTCGAGAAACTATTCAATCAAGATTAGTGGAACCCCCAAGCCTACACGACTAGAAGTAAATAAATTTTGTAAGCATTGTGGCAAGTACACTACACACAGAGAAACGAGATAGGAGAGAGCGATGCGTTTTATTGGAGATATTTTTAGACTTCTTAAAGACACAACATGGCCAACTCGCAAGGAAAGCTGGAGAGATTTTCGTTCTATCATGGAATACACAGCTTTCTTTGTAGTAATTATTTACATTTTTGACCAGTTGATTGTTTCAGGTTTGATTCGATTTATTAACATTTTTTAGAAGGTTAGTGGAGTTAATTACACTAGAAATCTTCTATTTATGAAAGGAAATATCATGGATAGTTTTGATAAAGGGTGGTTTGTTTTACAAACTTATTCTGGTTATGAAAATAAGGTAAAAGAAAATCTATTACAACGTGCACAAACCTATAATATGTTGGATAATATTCTACGCGTTGAAATTCCAACACAAACAGTGCAAGTTGAAAAAAATGGAAAGAGAAAAGAAGTAGAAGAAAATCGCTTTCCAGGTTATGTTCTTGTAGAAATGGTCATGACAGATGAAGCTTGGTTTGTTGTGCGAAACACACCAAATGTTACAGGATTCGTAGGATCTCACGGAAATAGATCAAAACCAACACCATTATTGGAACAAGAAATTCGTGACATTTTGGTATCTATGGGACAAACTGTTCAAGAATTTGATTTCGATGTTGAGGTTGGTCAAACTGTACGTATTATTGATGGCGCTTTTGCAGACTACACTGGTAAGATTACAGAAATTGATAATAACAAAGTAAAAATGATTATCTCTATGTTTGGTAATGACACAGTTGCAGAAGTAAACCTAAACCAAATCGCAGAATTATAACCCTGAGAGAGGCAAGACCTCTCTTTTTTGTGCAGTTAAGACGGTGTAGAGAACAGAATGGATGAAATGTGTCAAAAGTGTGTTTGAATCTGTTAGACTGTACACAGAAAGGGGAAGACTATGCTTAAAGAATTGTATGAAGAAGTCCAGGGGAGTGTGTACAAGTGTAGAAATGAATATTACTTGCATTTATGGGAACTATCGGATTGGGACCAAGAGGGCATGATTTGCTTATATGAATTGATTAGTAGAGAAGAAGGGCTAGTAGAAGATATTCCACGTTTAAGGAAATATTTCAAAACCAAGTTTCGA
>NZ_JBBJZX010000054.1:0-13220 GCF_038148935.1 Streptococcus pseudopneumoniae
ACATCTTCTCTGGCGCTTCTACTCCAAGCAAGCGAAGGGCTTCTTTGAGAACGACTGCGGTTGCGTAGCTGAGAGCTAGACGGCTGTCGCGTTCTGGGCTTTCATCCAAGATGCGCGTATGTGCATAGTATTTGTTAAAGGCTTGAGCCAGACTAATTGCAAATTTAGCAATGATAGAAGGTTCAAAGTTATCCGCTGCACGGTTGATAATACGTGGGAAGTCTTGAATGAGTTTAATGATTTCCCAGCTTTCAGCATCATTCAAGCTATAGTTGCCAGCTGTTTCAGGTTTGAAATCCGCTTTGCGTAAGATAGATTGGATACGAGCGTAGGCGTATTGAACATAAGGCCCAGTTTCACCCTCGAAGGATACCATAGCCTCTAGGTCGAAATCATATCCATTTGTACGGTCAGTCTTAAGGTCATAGAATTTAATGGCTCCGACCCCAACAGCATGCGCTACCTGGTCTTTGTTTTCAAGTTCAGGATTTTTAGCTTCGATTTGGGCCTTGGCACGACTAACAGCCTCTGCAACAGTAGGCTCTAGCAAGATGACATTCCCTTTACGAGTAGAGAGTTTCTTCCCTTCTTTTGTAACCAAACCAAAAGGAACGTGAGTAATGTCGTCACTCCAATCGTAGCCCATCTCTTGCAAGACAGCTTTGAGCTGTTTAAAGTGGGCAGATTGCTCTTGACCAACAACGTAGATAGATTTAGCAAATTGGTATTCGTTTTTACGGTAAAGGGCTGCAGCCAAGTCACGTGTGATATAGAGAGTTGCTCCATCAGATTTCTTGATAAGGGCTGGATGTTCAATTCCGTATTTCTCAAGATTCACAACTTGGGCACCTTCTGATTCAACAAGAAGGCCTTTTTCAGAAAGAATGTCTACAACGGCATCCATCTTATCATTGTAGAAGGCTTCTCCGTTGTAGCTGTCAAAGTCAACCTTCAATTCATGGTAAAGGCGGTTAAATTCCACTAAACTTTCATCACGGAACCATTGCCAAAGTGCAAGAGCTTCCTCATCTCCATTTTCCAGTTTACGGAACCATTCGCGTGCTTCTTCATCCAAGCTAGGGTCGTTTTCGGCTTCAGCATTGATGCGGACATAGAGTTTAAGAAGTTCATCGATTGGATGAGCTTTTACAGCTTCTTCGTCGCCCCATTTTTTGTAGGCAACAATCAACATTCCAAACTGTTTACCCCAGTCTCCCAAGTGGTTGACCTTGACTGTTTGATAACCGATTTTTTGGAAGATATGTGACAAGCTATCTCCGATAACAGTTGAGCGCAGGTGACCAATAGAGAATGGTTTAGCGATATTGGGACTAGACATATCGATAACAACATTTTCTTGTTTACCAATATTTTGATCAGCATAGTGTTCTTTTTCAGTGATAACAGCTTGCAATACTTGAGCAGAAATGGCAGATTTATCAAGGAAAAAGTTGACGTAAGGTCCAGTTGCGACAACCTTTTCAAAGGCTTGACTGTTAATTTTTTCAGCCAGTTCAGCCGCAATCATTTGTGGTGCTTTACGTTCGACTTTTGCAAGAGAAAAAGCAGGGAAAGCGATGTCTCCCATTTCTGAGTTTTTAGGGGTTTCCAGTAAATTTAAAATAGCCTCTTGGTCCAGGCTATCAATGACGCTAGCCAATTCGCTAGCAATCAATTCTTTTGTATTCATTAAGAGCTCCTTTTTGGACTTTTCTACTATTTTATCACAATTTTAAAGAAAGAAGAAAAAATTTTTGAAATCTCCTATTTTTTTGGTATAATATAGTTATAAAATTAGTTATAAATATTCACATAAGAGGATTTTATGAGAAAAAGAGATCGTCATCAGTTAATAAAAAAAATGATTACTGAGGAGAAATTAAGTACACAAAAAGAAATTCAAGATCGGTTGGAAGCGCACAATGTCTTTGTGACGCAGACAACCCTGTCTCGTGATTTGCGCGAAATCGGCTTGACCAAGGTCAAGAAAAATGATATGGTGTATTATGTACTAGCAAATGAGACAGAAAAGATTGATTTGGTGGAATTTTTGTCTCATCATTTAGAAGGCGTTGCAAGAGCAGAGTTTACTTTGGTGCTTCATACCAAACTAGGAGAAGCCTCTGTTTTGGCAAATATTGTAGATGCAAACAAGGATGAATGGATTTTAGGAACAGTTGCTGGTGCCAATACCTTATTGGTCATTTGTCGAGACCAGCACGTTGCCAAACTCATGGAAGATCGTTTGCTAGATTTGATGAAAGATAAGTAAGGTCTTGGGAGTTGCTCTCAAGACTTATTTTTGACAAGGAGAGACGGAAAATGGCGACAGAAAAGCTATCACCCGGCATGCAACAGTATGTGGATATTAAAAAGCAATATCCAGATGCTTTTTTGCTCTTTCGGATGGGTGATTTTTATGAATTATTTTATGAGGATGCGGTCAATGCTGCGCAGATTCTGGAAATTTCCTTAACGAGTCGCAACAAGAATGCCGACAATCCGATTCCTATGGCGGGTGTTCCCTATCATTCTGCCCAACAGTACATCGATGTCTTGATTGAGCAGGGTTATAAGGTGGCTATCGCAGAGCAGATGGAAGATCCTAAACAAGCAGTTGGGGTTGTGAAACGAGAGGTTGTTCAGGTCATTACGCCAGGGACAGTGGTCGATAGCAGTAAGCCAGACAGTCAGAACAACTTCTTGGTTGCCATAGACCGTGCTGGCAGTCAATTTGGCCTAGCTTATATGGACCTGGTGACGGGTGACTTTTATGTGACAGGTCTTTTGGATTTCACGCTGGTTTGTGGGGAAATCCGTAATCTCAAGGCGCGAGAAGTGGTGCTGGGCTATGACTTGTCTGAAGAAGAGGAACAAATCCTTAGTCGTCAGATGAATTTGGTGCTTTCCTATGAAAAAGAAGGCTTTGAAGACCTTCATTTACTGGATTCACGATTGGCAGCTGTGGAGCAAGCGGCATCTAGTAAGCTACTCCAGTATGTTCATCGGACTCAGATGAGGGAATTGAACCACCTCAAGCCTGTTATCCGCTATGAAATCAAAGATTTCTTGCAGATGGATTATGCGACCAAGGCTAGTCTGGATTTGGTTGAGAATGCTCGGTCAGGCAAGAAGCAAGGTAGTCTTTTCTGGCTTTTGGATGAAACTAAAACAGCTATGGGTATGCGTCTGTTACGTTCTTGGATTCATCGCCCCTTGATTGATAAGGAACGAATCGTCCAACGTCAAGAAGTAGTGCAGGTCTTTCTTGACCACTTCTTTGAGCGCAGTGATTTGACAGACAGTCTCAAGGGTGTTTATGACATTGAGCGCTTGGCTAGTCGTGTTTCTTTTGGCAAAACCAATCCTAAGGATCTCTTGCAGTTGGCGACTACCTTGTCTAGTGTGCCACGGATTCGTGCGATTTTAGAAGGAATGGAGCAACCTGCTCTAGCCTATCTCATCGAACAACTAGATGCCATTCCAGAGTTGGAGAACTTGATTAGCGCAGCGATTGCTCCTGAAGCTCCTCATGTGATTACGGATGGGGGTATTATCCGAACTGGATTTGATGAGACCTTAGACAAGTACCGTCGCGTTCTCAGAGAAGGGACTGGTTGGATTGCTGAGATTGAGGCTAAGGAGCGAGAAAACTCTGGTATCAGCACGCTTAAGATTGACTACAATAAAAAGGATGGTTACTATTTCCATGTGACCAATTCGCAACTGGGAAATGTGCCTGCTCACTTTTTCCGCAAGGCGACGCTGAAAAACTCGGAACGCTTTGGAACCGAAGAATTAGCCCGTATCGAGGGAGATATGCTGGAGGCGCGTGAGAAGTCAGCCAACCTAGAGTACGAAATCTTTATGCGTATCCGTGAAGAGGTCAGCAAGTACATCCAACGTTTACAAGCTCTAGCCCAAGGAATTGCGACAGTTGATGTCTTGCAAAGTCTGGCGGTTGTAGCTGAAACCCAGCATTTGATTCGACCTGAATTCGGAGATGGTTCGCGAATTGATATCCAGAAAGGGCGCCATGCTGTCGTTGAAAAGGTTATGGGGGCTCAGACCTATATTCCCAATACGATTCAGATGGCAGAAGATACCAGTATTCAACTGATTACAGGGCCCAACATGAGCGGGAAGTCTACCTATATGCGTCAGTTAGCCATGACGGCGATTATGGCCCAGCTAGGCTCTTATGTACCGGCAGAAAGCGCCCATTTACCGATTTTTGATGCGATCTTTACCCGTATCGGAGCAGCCGATGACTTGGTTTCAGGTCAGTCAACCTTTATGGTGGAGATGATGGAGGCCAATAATGCCATTTCGCATGCCACCAAAAATTCCTTGATTCTCTTTGATGAGTTAGGTCGTGGAACTGCAACTTACGACGGTATGGCTCTTGCTCAGTCCATCATCGAATACATTCATGAACATATCGGAGCCAAGACCCTCTTTGCGACCCACTACCATGAGTTGACTAGTCTGGAGTCTAGTTTACAACACTTGGTCAATGTCCACGTGGCAACCTTGGAGCAGGATGGGCAGGTCACCTTCCTTCACAAGATCGAACCAGGACCAGCTGACAAATCCTACGGTATTCATGTTGCCAAGATTGCTGGCTTGCCAGCAGACCTGTTAGCAAGGGCGGATAAGATTTTGACTCAGCTAGAGAGTCAAGGAACAGAAAGTCCTGCTCCCATGAGGCAAACAAGTGCTGTCACAGAACAGATTTCACTATTTGATACGGCAGAAGAGCATCCTATCCTAGCAGAATTAGCTAAACTGGATGTTTACAATATGACACCTATGCAGGCTATGAATGTCTTGGTCGAGTTAAAACAGAAACTATAAAGAGAAAATTACTTGTCATTCTAGCTGTATCAAGGAGACTTCTTTGACAATCCTCCACTTTTTTGCTAGAATAACATCACACAAACAGAATGAGAAGGAGCTGACACATTGTCGCTCCCTTTTGTCTATTTTTTAAGGAGAAAATATGCTGATTCAGAAAATAAAAACCTACAAGTGGCAGGCCTTAGCTTCGCTCCTGATGACAGGCTTGATGGTTGCTAGTTCACTTTTGCAACCGCGTTATCTGCAGGAAGTCTTAGACGCCCTCCTTGCTGGAAAATATGAAGCTATTTATAGTATCGGGGCTTGGTTGATTGGTGTGGCCGTGGTTGGTCTAGTTGCTGGTGGGCTCAATGTTGTCCTCGCAGCCTATATTGCCCAAGGAGTTTCATCTGACCTTCGAGAGGATGCCTTCCGTAAAATCCAAACCTTTTCTTATGCCAATATTGAACAATTTAATGCGGGAAATCTAGTCGTTCGCATGACAAATGATATCAACCAGATTCAGAATGTCGTCATGATGACCTTCCAAATTCTTTTCAGACTTCCCCTCTTGTTCATCGGTTCGTTTATCTTGGCGGTTCAAACCCTACCTTCTCTGTGGTGGGTGATTGTTCTCATGGTAGTCTTGATTTTTGGTTTGACTGCAGTCATGATGGGGATGATGGGGCCTCGTTTTGCCAAGTTTCAAACCCTTCTTGAGCGCATCAATGCCATTGCCAAGGAAAATCTGCGCGGTGTTCGTGTGGTCAAGTCCTTTGTACAAGAAAAAGAGCAATTTGCTAAGTTTACGGAGGTTTCAGACGAGTTACTCGGTCAAAATCTTTACATCGGTTATGCCTTTTCAGTAGTGGAACCCTTTATGATGTTGGTCGGTTATGGGGCGGTTTTCCTCTCTATTTGGCTGGTTGCAGGGATGGTTCAGTCGGATCCGTCAGTTGTTGGCTCCATTGCTTCCTTTGTCAATTACCTAAGCCAGATTATCTTTACCATTGTTATGGTTGGATTTTTGGGAAATTCTGTCAGTCGTGCTATGATTTCTATGCGTCGTATTCGAGAAATTTTGGATGCAGAGCCAGCCATGACCTTCAAGGATGTGCCAGATGAAGAGTTGGTTGGAAGTCTTAGCTTTGAAAATGTGACCTTTACCTATCCAATGGACAAGGAACCTATGCTGAAAGATGTGAGCTTTACTATTGAACCTGGTCAGATGGTTGGTGTCGTTGGAGCGACTGGTGCAGGAAAATCAACCTTGGCTCAATTGATTCCACGTCTCTTTGACCCGCAGGAAGGGGCTATCAAAATCGGTGGCAAGGATATTCGAGAAGTGAGTGAAGGGACCCTGCGTAAAACAGTGTCTATCGTTCTTCAACGTGCCATTCTCTTTAGTGGAACGATTGCTGATAACTTGAGACAGGGTAAGGGAGATGCTACTCTATTTGAAATGGAGCGTGCAGCCAATATTGCCCAGGCTAGCGAATTCATTCATCGTATGGAGAAAACCTTTGAAAGTCCAGTTGAGGAACGGGGGACTAATTTCTCTGGTGGGCAAAAGCAACGGATGTCGATTGCTCGTGGAATTGTCAGCAATCCACGTATTCTGATTTTTGACGATTCGACCTCGGCCTTGGATGCCAAGTCAGAGCGCCTGGTGCAAGAAGCCTTGAATAAGGACTTGAAGGGAACAACAACCATTATCATCGCGCAAAAGATTAGCTCGGTTGTCCATGCAGATAAAATTCTGGTTCTAGATCAAGGACGATTGATTGGTCAAGGTACGCATGCAGACTTGGTTGCCAACAATGCTGTTTACCGCGAAATCTATGAAACACAGAAAGGAAAGGAGGAGTAAAATGAAGACAGTTCAATTTTTTTGGAATTATTTTAAAGTCTATAAGCTATCATTTGTAGTTGTCATCCTGATGATTGTTCTGGCGACTCTTGCCCAAGCCCTCTTTCCGGTCTTTTCTGGACAAGCAGTGACGCAGTTAGCTAATTTAGTTCAAGCTTATCAAGATGGTAATCCAGAACTTGTTTGGCAAAGCCTATCAGGAATCATGGTCAATCTTGGCCTGCTGGTTTTGGTTCTATTTATCTCCAGTGTCATATACATGTGTCTCATGACGCGCGTGATTGCAGAATCGACCAACGAGATGCGCAAAGGCCTATTCGGTAAGCTTGCTCGCTTGACGGTTTCTTTCTTTGACCGCCGACAAGATGGCGATATCCTATCTCGTTTTACCAGTGATTTGGATAATATCCTCCAAGCCTTTAATGAAAGTCTGGTTCAGGTCATGAGCAATATTGTTTTATACATTGGTCTGATTCTTGTCATGTTTTCGAGAAATGTGACGCTGGCCCTCATCACCATTGCCAGCACACCAGTAGCCTTCCTCATGCTGATTTTTATCGTAAAAATGGCACGGAAATATACCAACCTCCAGCAGAAAGAGGTAGGGAAGCTCAACGCCTATATGGACGAGAGTATTTCAGGCCAAAAAGCCGTGATTGTGCAAGGAATTCAAGAGGATATGATGGCAGGATTTCTTGAACAAAATGAGCGCGTGCGCAAGGCGACCTTTAAAGGAAGAATGTTCTCAGGAATTCTTTTCCCTGTCATGAATGGGATGAGCTTGGTTAATACAGCCATCGTCATCTTTGCTGGTTCAGCTGTACTTTTGAATGATAAGTCTATTGAAACAAGTACAGCCCTAGGTTTGATTGTTATGTTTGCCCAATTTTCACAGCAGTACTACCAGCCTATTATCCAAGTTGCAGCGAGTTGGGGAAGCCTTCAGTTGGCCTTTACAGGTGCTGAACGAATTCAGGAAATGTTTGACGCAGAGGAAGAAATCCGACCTGAAAAGGCTCCAATCTTCACTAAGTTGCAAGAAGGTGTTGAAATTAGTCATATTGATTTTTCATACTTGCCTGATAAACCTATTTTGAAAGATGTCAGCATTTCTGCCCCGAAAGGTCAGATGACAGCGGTTGTTGGTCCGACAGGGTCAGGGAAAACGACTATTATGAACCTCATCAATCGCTTTTATGATGTTGATGCTGGTGGTATTTATTTTGACGGCAAAGACATCCGTGACTATGATTTAGATAGTCTCAGAAGCAAGGTGGGAATTGTCTTGCAGGATTCGGTCTTGTTTAGCGGAACGATTCGAGACAATATCCGTTTTGGTGTGCCAGATGCTAGTCAAGAAATGGTTGAGGCAGCAGCAAAAGCAACCCACATTCACGACTATATCGAAAGTTTGCCTGATAAATACGATACCCTTATCGATGATGACCAGAGCATCTTCTCAACAGGACAGAAACAATTGATTTCTATCGCTCGAACCCTGATGACAGATCCAGAAGTTCTCATTCTAGATGAAGCAACTTCAAACGTAGATACGGTGACAGAAAGCAAGATTCAGCATGCTATGGAGGCGGTTGTAGCGGGTAGAACCAGTTTTGTCATTGCCCATCGCTTGAAAACCATTCTCAATGCAGACCAGATTATTGTCCTTAAAGATGGAGAAGTCATTGAACGCGGTAATCACCATGAACTCTTGAAACTAGGTGGATTCTACTCAGAACTCTATCACAATCAATTTGTCTTCGAATAAGAAAGAAGTTGTCCTATGGGGCAGCTTTTTCTTGTCCATAAAAAATATTTATCACATCCTTAAAAAAAACATATTAGACGAAAGGTGTTTTGAGTGATATGATAGGACTATCGTTAATATTCGAAAGGAGAGACATCATGGCTAGAACGGTTGTAGGAGTTGCTGCAAATCTATGTCCCGTAGACGCAGAAGGCAAAAACATTCATTCATCTGTATCTTGTAGATTCGCAGAGAGCATTCGTCAAGTCGGCGGTCTCCCTTTAGTCATTCCTGTTGGTGATGAGTCAGTTGTACGCGATTATGTGGAAATGATTGACAAGCTTATTTTGACAGGCGGTCAAAATGTCCATCCTCAGTTTTATGGAGAGAAAAAGACCATTGAGAGCGATGATTACAATCTGGTCCGTGATGAATTTGAATTGGCACTCTTGAAGGAAGCGCTCCGTCAGAATAAACCAATTATGGCAATCTGCCGTGGTGTCCAACTTGTCAATGTTGCCTTTGGGGGAACCCTCAATCAAGAAATCGAAGGTCACTGGCAAGGATTACCTTTCGGAACATCTCACTCTATTGAGACAGTGGAAGGAAGCGTGGTGGCTAAGCTATTTGGAAAAGAAAGTCAGGTCAATTCCGTCCATCGTCAAAGTATTAAAGATTTGGCACCTAATTTCCGTGTAACTGCTATTGATCCAAGAGACCAGACCATCGAAGCGATTGAATCTATCGACGAGCACCGCATTATCGGTTTGCAGTGGCATCCAGAGTTTCTGGTCAATGAAGAAGATGGCAATTTAGAATTATTTGAGTATTTATTGAATGAACTGTAACGACTGGAACATCTAGTCGTTCTTTCTTTTATTTTTTTCAAAATTTTTGGAATGTGGGATTTTTACGCAAACGTTTGAATTCTGATAAAATTGGAGAAATTTGACAAAAAAACTTGAAAAAAACGAAGGTAAGCGTTATGATAGAAAAGAAGAAATATTGGAGGAATAACATGTCACATATTAAATTTGATTATTCAAAAGTTTTAGACAAATTTGTTGCACCACATGAAGTGGAATACATGCAATCACAAGTAACAGCAGCAGATGAATTGATCCGTAAAGGAACTGGTGCTGGTAGCGACTTCTTGGGATGGTTGGACCTTCCTGAAAACTACGACCGCGAAGAATTTAACCGTATCTTGAAAGCTGCTGAGCAAATCAAATCAGACAGCGATGTCTTGGTTGTAATTGGTATCGGTGGATCTTACCTTGGTGCCAAAGCAGCAATCGACTTCTTGAACCACCACTTTGCTAACTTGCAAACAAAAGAAGAACGCAAGGCTCCACAAATCCTTTACGCAGGAAATTCAATCTCATCTACTTACCTTGCTGACTTGGTAGAGTATGTTGCAGACAAAGACTTCTCAGTAAACGTGATTTCTAAATCAGGTACAACAACTGAACCAGCGATTGCTTTCCGTGTCTTCAAAGAACTCTTGGTTAAGAAATACGGTCAAGAAGAAGCCAACAAACGTATCTATGCAACAACTGACCGCCAAAAAGGTGCTGTTAAGGTTGAAGCAGACGCTAACGGTTGGGAAACATTTGTTGTTCCAGATGATATCGGTGGACGCTTCTCAGTATTGACAGCCGTTGGTTTGCTTCCAATCGCAGCATCAGGAGCTGACATCAAAGCCCTTATGGAAGGTGCTAACGCAGCTCGCAAAGACTACACTTCAGACAAAATCTCTGAAAACGAAGCTTACCAATATGCAGCTGTTCGTAACATCCTTTACCGTAAAGGCTATGCAACTGAAATTTTGGTAAACTATGAGCCATCACTTCAGTACTTCTCAGAATGGTGGAAACAATTGGCTGGTGAATCAGAAGGGAAAGACCAAAAAGGTATCTACCCAACTTCAGCCAACTTTTCAACTGACTTGCACTCACTTGGTCAATTTATCCAAGAAGGAACTCGTATCATGTTTGAAACAGTTGTCCGTGTTGACAAACCTCGTAAAAACGTGATTATCCCTAGCTTGGAAGAAGACCTTGATGGACTTGGTTACCTTCAAGGAAAAGACGTTGACTTTGTAAACAAAAAAGCGACTGACGGTGTTCTTCTTGCCCACACAGATGGTGACGTACCAAACATGTACGTGACTCTTCCAGAGCAAGACGCCTTCACTCTTGGTTACACTATCTACTTCTTCGAATTGGCTATCGCCCTTTCAGGTTACTTGAATGCCATCAACCCATTTGACCAACCAGGTGTTGAAGCTTACAAACGTAACATGTTCGCCCTTCTTGGAAAACCAGGATTTGAAGAATTGAGCAAAGAACTTAACGCACGTCTATAATAGAAGAAAAGAGTGGTTTGTCCGCTCTTTTTACTCTCTTTATCCATAGAAATTGGACTCAGCCAAGACTTGTGATATAATATAGAGAGCAAAAAGGCAGACGCCTAGAGACTTTATAGGAGAAACTATGTCAAAAGATATCCGCGTACGTTACGCACCAAGTCCAACAGGACTACTACACATCGGGAATGCCCGTACAGCATTGTTCAACTACCTTTACGCCCGTCATCACGGTGGGACTTTTATCATCCGTATCGAAGATACTGATCGTAAACGCCATGTTGAGGACGGTGAACGTTCACAGCTTGAAAACCTTCGTTGGCTGGGTATGGATTGGGATGAAAGTCCAGAAACACATGAAAACTACCGCCAGTCTGAGCGTTTGGACTTGTATCAAAAATACATCGACCAATTACTAGCTGAAGGAAAAGCCTACAAATCTTATGTTACAGAAGAAGAGTTGGCAGCTGAACGCGAACGCCAAGAAGCAGCTGGTGAAACCCCTCGTTACATCAATGAATACCTTGGTATGAGTGAAGAAGAAAAAGCAGCTTACATCGCAGAACGTGAAGCTGCTGGGATCATCCCAACAGTTCGTTTGGTTGTTAATGAGTCAGGTATCTACAAGTGGCATGATATGGTCAAAGGTGATATCGAATTTGAAGGTGGCAATATCGGTGGTGACTGGGTTATCCAAAAGAAAGACGGTTACCCAACTTACAACTTTGCCGTTGTCATCGATGACCACGATATGCAAATCTCTCATGTAATCCGTGGAGACGACCACATTGCTAATACACCAAAACAGCTCATGGTTTATGAAGCGCTTGGTTGGGAAGCTCCAGAGTTTGGTCACATGACCTTGATTATCAACTCTGAGACTGGGAAAAAATTGTCTAAACGCGATACCAACACCCTTCAGTTTATCGAAGACTACCGTAAAAAAGGTTATTTACCAGAAGCAGTCTTTAACTTTATTGCTCTTCTTGGTTGGAACCCAGGTGGCGAAGATGAAATCTTCTCTCGTGAAGAACTCATTAAACTTTTCGATGAAAACCGCCTGAGCAAGTCTCCGGCAGCCTTTGACCAGAAAAAACTAGACTGGATGAGCAATGACTATATCAAGAATGCAGACCTAGAAACTATCTTTGAAATGGCAAAACCATTCCTAGAAGAAGCAGGACGATTGACTGACAAGGCTGAAAAATTAGTTGAGCTCTATAAACCACAAATGAAATCAGTAGATGAGATTATCCCATTGACAGATCTCTTCTTCTCAGATTTTCCAGAATTGACCGAAGCAGAGCGTGAAGTCATGGCGGGTGAAACAGTTCCAACAGTTCTTGAAACCTTCAAGGCAAAACTTGAAGCGATGACAGATGATGAATTTGTAACAGAAAATATCTTCCCACAAATTAAAGCAGTCCAAAAAGAAACAGGTATTAAAGGGAAAAATCTTTTCATGCCTATTCGTATCGCAGTTTCAGGTGAAATGCATGGACCAGAATTGCCAGATACTATCTTCTTGTTAGGTCGTGAAAAATCAATCCAGCATATCGAAAACATGCTAAAAGAAATCTCTAAGTAAGAAAGGTACAATAATGGACATCTGGGAAAAGATGTACGAAGAAGCACAGAAACTATACAATCCACATGAAGTATCAGACTTTGTTTATGCCAATCATGTTGTAGCTGCAGTAGAAGCAGAAGATGGACAAATATTTACAGGATTCTGTATGGAGGGAACCTGTGGTGTTTTCCATCTCTGCGCAGAGCGAGCGGCCCTCTTCAATATGTACCAATTTTCAGGACAAACTAAGGTTAAAAAAGTCTTAGCCTTTCGAGACAAACCACCTTATGGTGGAAGTTCAGGAATGCCCTGTGGAGCTTGCAGAGAATTTCTCTTGGAGTTGAACGCTGAAAATAAAGATGCAGAATTCATGATGGACTATAATATAAGAAAAACAGTGAAAGTCGCAGAACTAATGCCCTATTGGTGGGGAGAAGAACGTGCTTCTAAGTTTAATGAACAATAGAAGAGTCAGTATAATTCTGGCTCTTTTTACTATAATTTGAAAAAAAGGTAAATTCCCAAACTAAGTTCTACTGCTAATCCAAGTGGAAGTTAGTCTGATAAAAATCGTAAAAACCAGTGGAAATTCGTGTCAGGGTAAGTTCCACTGGTTTTAATCATGCTTGATTTCTTGACCGAACGCTTCCGATTATTTTCATAAGACTGTTGAGCATAGTCGGCAGAATAAACCGCTTTGAAGCGCCCTTTTCCAAGACATTGTCGGACTGTCCCACGCTTGATTTCAGTATGGATAGTTTGAGGAGCTTTTCCAAGTAGAGAAGCAATTTCTCTATTTGATTTTCCTTCTTTTTTCCATCGTTCA
>NZ_JBBJZX010000055.1:0-13055 GCF_038148935.1 Streptococcus pseudopneumoniae
AGCCTTGATGAAGAAGTTTGGCTTCACTCATGGCTATATCAAAAAGTTAGAACGTAAAGGATTAAGATTTCGTAAGCAAGGAAAAGATATTATGTATGATGTCAATGATGTTTATGAAATTTTGGAATTAGAAAAAGAAGTACGAAAATTAAGAGCATAAGGAGATTAAAAATGTTTGAACCACCGATTTTAGACCAGTTGATGGGTGTTGGAGCTTTGCTGATTGGATTTGCAGGGCTTTGCCGTCATATCAAATTGCAAGAGGAGCGTAAGGAAAAAGAAAGACGAGAAGAGCAAGAATTTGCGTCTATGATTATCCAAGGGTATAACCATGCTTACGAACGTGGTAGAGAGGACAAATGGCAAGAAATTCGCAAGAATATTCGAAGAGAATTTCCTGGTTTCACCTACGACAATGAACCGCCTGTAGGCTTGCGCCCAGAGCCATTAGGCTTACCAGAACCACGGAGAGTACAATATGCAAATCGTATGGGATAGACAAGCGTGGGATTTATCCACTTGCAAGCGTCGAGAGAAAATGCGTGACCTAGAAATGATGACACATATGCAACATGAAATTGATGATCTCAAGAAACGATTGCAACAGGAACAATCTTTAAGAAAGAGATTAGAAGCAGAGAATTTCCAACTTAAACTAAGGAGAAAATAATGAACAAAAAATATAAAACCAAAGGAACACAAGAACCAACACCACGTATCAGAGTAGCTCGTGAACACTATGAGCGTATTATAGACCTCGCGGATGAGTGTGATATGAAATTAATTGACGTTTTAAACCAGCTACTTGATTTTGCTCTTGAATATGCGAAAGTTGAAGAGATTCAAATACCTGTCAAATCTTTAAGAGTTGGAGGAGAAAAAGATGATAACGATTAATAAATTAGAAATCGAAAACGTCAAACGTGTTAAAGCGGTCAAATTAGAGCCGTCAGCGACTGGATTGACAATCGTAGGTGGAAATAACAACCAAGGTAAAACAAGCGTATTAGATGCGATTGCTTGGGCACTAGGTGGTAATAAGTACAAGCCTAGCCAAGCTCAGAGAGAAGGAAGTACAATTCCGCCTAGCTTAAAAATCACGCTATCAAACGGTTTGATTGTGGAGCGTAGCGGAAAGAACAGTACTCTCAAGGTCATCGACCCGAGTGGTAACAAGGCTGGTCAAAACTTGCTGGATAGCTTCGTGGAAGAACTGGCTATCAACTTGCCAAAATTCATGGAGCAGACTAGCAAAGAAAAGGCTAAAACTCTGTTGCAGATTATCGGAGTTGGTCCGCAACTGGCTGAACTGGAAATGCAAGAAAAGGCCAAGTATGACGAGCGTCACGCAATCGGTGTGATCGCTGACCAAAAGGAGAAATTCGCAAAAGAACAACCTTACTACCCAGATGCACCGAAAGAATTAGTCTCTATCTCTGAGCTTATCCAACAACAACAGGCTATCCTTGCTACGAACGGCGAGAACGCCCGCAAGCGTCAGAATTTGGTATCTATCCAAAATCAACATGCTTCAGCAACTGCAGAGGTTGAACGATTGGAGCAATTGCTGGCCGATGCCAAAGAAAAAGAAAGTCAGTTAGCTCAAGACTTGGCTATCGCGAATACCGATGCTATAGATCTTCTCGATGAATCAACTGAGGAGATTGAAAACAACATCGCAGAGATTGACGAAATCAATCGTAAAGTGCGTGCTAATCTGGACAAGGATAAAGCAGAAGAAGATGCCAAGGGTTATCGCGAGCAATATCGTGAATTAGACCTTGTTATTGCTGACATCCGCAAGCAGAAGACAGACTTGCTCACTAATGCAGACTTGCCGTTGCCAGGCTTATCCGTAGATGATGGCGAACTGCTCTACCTCGGTCAGCGCTGGGATAACATGTCTGGTAGTCAGCAACTACAGGTAGCGACTGCAATCGTGCGTAAATTGAAACCAGAGTGTGGTTTTGTGTTGATTGACAAGCTGGAACAAATGGACCAGTTGACTCTACAAGAATTTGGTTCATGGCTTGAGCAGGAAGGATTGCAAGCAATCGCGACACGAGTATCAACAGGAGATGAGTGTAGCATCCTGATTGAAGACGGGTATAGCGTTAAGCCAGAGGTGGCACAAGTACTTAAAACATGGCAAGGAGGATTTTAAAACATGCAAATCACAAGAGGAAAACGAGCACGAGCTCAAAAGGTAGTTATCTACGGTCCGGAAGGAATTGGCAAATCAACGTTTGCTGCTGAATTTCCAAATGCTGTCTTCATCGACACGGAAGGTTCGACAGATAACATGGATGTGGCTCGACTCGACAAGCCAACCAGCTGGACCATGCTAATCAATGAGATTGCTTTTATTAAGGCAAATCCGACTGAGTGTGGGACTCTCGTTATCGACACGATAGACTGGGCAGAATCCATGGCAGTCAATTACATCTGTTCGCAACACGGTAAGCAAGGGATTGAAGATTTCGGCTGGGGCAAGGGGTACACCTTTGTTCAGGAAGAAATGGGACGTTTCTTAAATAGCTTGTCTGACTTGGTTGATATGGGTATCAACGTAGTATTGACTGCGCACGCTCAGATTAAGAAATTTGAACAACCTGATGAGATGGGTTCTTACGACAGATATGAGCTCAAGCTTGGTAAGAAGACTAGTTCCCAGACAGCACCACTTGTAAAAGAATGGGCAGACATGGTTTTATTCGCTAATTACAAGACCTTGGTCATGACGACTGATAACGGCAAGAAGAAGGCGCAAGGCGGTGAACGTGTGCTGTATACCAATCATCGCCCAGCGTGGGATGCCAAGAATCGACATGGTTTACCAGATGAATTACCGTTCCATTATGCAGGGATTGCTCATATCTTTACTGTCCAACAAGTACAGGAGCCTGTGCCACAACCGCAGACAGTCGCTCCAGCACCTCAGCAGGCTGTTCAGCAAGCCTCTGAGCAAGTTCAAGAAGAATTGCCTCTCGATATGTCACAGGTGGCTGAAAAACCACAAAATGAAGCTCCTAGCACACCACAGGCAACGCCTACACAATATCACACGAACTTGCCAAAGAGTTTGACAGATCTCATGGCGCAAGGAAACGTGACAGAAGAAGAACTCCAAAAAGTTGCTTACATTCGTGGTCATTTTCCACTAGGGACTCCTATTGAAAGTTTCCCAACTGACTATTGGGATATGATTGTCGCTCATTGGCAAGCAACTTTAGAAGTCATTGAAAACCAAGTTAGAAAAGAACCAGAATTACCCTTCACGATGTAGATTTTGGGAATTAGAAATTATTGCAAGGTATAACAAGAGGTATCTATGAAAGACAAAACTATAAAAATTGATTTATCAAAAATCGCCAATACAGCCTTACAAGAGAAGGTTGATAAAGAGTTAGAAAAAGTTCTTGATAACATCCTGGATCTAAATACGGAAGCTAAGGCAACTCGTAAGGTTACTATCACACTAACGATGTCAACAGATGATGAACGTACTGTCGTTAAGACAGGTATGGAAGTAAAATCTACTTTGGCATCGCAGAAAGGTGTCGCAACAACTGTCATTGTCGGTCGTGATGATGCTGGTAAAATCCACGCTAATGAACTTAAAAGTGGTATCCCTGGTCAAACTTACTTTGATGACAATGGTGATATGAGAACAGATACTGGGGAACTCATCGAAAAAGTCGAACAACAAAATACAAATATTATTGATTACAACAAAAAGAAAGCAGGTAACTAACCATGACAGAAAATCTTAAAGAAGCATTATCTTATGCAGTTGAGTTAGCAAAAAAAGAAAATAAAATTATTTCTTCATCAAATGGCAAGGAATATTTTGACATCAACAAGCACGACTTCAGAGAGCTTAGACCTCGCAAATACGCGCCGACTCTTGAACTTCAAACACTCAAAAGTTTAGTTGACTATCTCAAATCAGATAACGACTTTATCGGTGGCCGTAGACTTGTAGTGGTGGTAGAAAGTTATCAAAGAGTTTCCGTGTATGATCAAGTCGATGTTGAATATGGCAAACGTCCTCAACTTGTATCTGTAAAGGCATCTGTTCCAGTTATTCCCTTTAGTAATTGGTGTAATCAGGAAGAGTTTAATATTATGTTGCAATCTATGTTTATCAATGATGCAGATCGCAATCTAGTTTTAGATTTTGCTAGTCACTTAAAAATCGAAAAAGGGGCAGAGGCTCAAGATAACGGAGTTACACAAACGGTGACTGTTCGTGATGGTGTAGCAAGTCTAGCACAGGCTAAGACTCCAAATCCAGTAACCTTACGACCATATCGTACCTTTAATGAGGTAGAACAACCAGCAAGTCAGTTTGTATTCAGAGTTAACAAATCAGCTAATCTAGCCCTCTTCGAAGCAGATGGTGGCAAATGGAAATTAGATGCTGTTAAAAACATCTCAGATTATTTAAAAACAGAACTTGCAAACAACGATAAAATCACAATTTTAGCATAAGGAGAAAAGCAATATGACACAACAATACAACAACTTTGAACGCGAATTTGGATGGGAAGACACGATTGAAAAAGACTCGGAATACGTCCTATTACCTGATGGATTGTATTACTTTACAGTTGTCGGCATGGAGCGTACACGCCATACACCGAATCCGCAAAACCCAGGAAAATTGCCAGCGTGTAACAAAGCTATCGTCAGCATTAAAATCGTAGCAAACGAAGGCGAAACAGAGTTGCGCCACAACCTATTCTTACACAGCTCAACCGAAGGAATGCTGTCTGCTTTCTTTGCTGCAATTGGCCAAAAGAAAAAGGGAGAACCACTTCGCATGAACTGGAATACCATCATCGGCGCAACTGGTG
Organism: Streptococcus pseudopneumoniae; assembly: GCF_038148935.1. Taxonomy (GTDB): domain Bacteria; phylum Bacillota; class Bacilli; order Lactobacillales; family Streptococcaceae; genus Streptococcus; species Streptococcus pseudopneumoniae_U. The sequence goes on from NZ_JBBJZX010000055.1 coordinate 4,860, forward strand.
TATGTAAGGTCGGAACCCGACAGTACAAGGAAAATAATTATAACGAAGTTAAGTCTATGCTCTATCCTGAAGATGTGGACTATACAAAAGTGTTGAACCAACAACCAGGGCAAGCCACACAAGCAAGCTACCAGCAACCGCAACAGCCGAATTTTGCACAACAACCACAAGGACAAGCTGGCTACCAAGCTGGGCAATTCTAGGGGGTAAGGAATGCAATTAAGACCTTATCAACAGGAGGCACGGGAAGCTGTTCAAGCTGAATGGGCTAAAGGTCGCAAGCGCACGCTCCTAGTATTGCCAACAGGATGTGGAAAGACGATTGTTTTTTCCAAAATTATTGAAGATCAAGTGAGAGAGGGCAAGCGTGTACTTGTCCTTGCTCATAGGTCTGAGTTATTGGAGCAGGCTAGCGATAAGCTAAAAACTGCAACGGGATTAGGAACAGCCTTAGAAAAAGCTGAAAATACATCTATTGGTTCCTGGTATCGGGTTGTAGTTGGTTCTGTTCAAACTATGCAGAGGAAGAAGCGACTTAGTCAATTCCCTCCCGATTGGTTCGATACGATTGTCGTTGATGAAGCACATCACGCTATTTCAGATGGCTATCAACGTGTGCTTGGTTATTTTGAGCAGTCGGATGTGTTGGGTGTAACAGCAACCCCTGACCGTGGAGATATGAAGAACCTTGGCTCTTACTTTGACAGCTTGGCTTATGAATATTCGTTAGTTCAGGCTATCAAAGAAGGGTATCTATCGAAAATCAAAGCCTTAACGATTCCGCTCAGCTTAGACTTAACAAATGTCAGCATGTCAGCGGGTGATTTCAAGGCGAGCGATGTCGGGACGGCATTAGACCCATACCTGGAGCAGATAGCAGACGAAATGGTCAAGCAATGCGCTGACCGCAAAACAGTCGTATTCTTACCCTTAGTGAAGACTTCGCAAAAGTTTCGCGACATCTTAAACGCAAAAGGCTTTCGTGCCGCTGAAGTCAATGGAGAGTCCAAGGATCGTGCAGAAGTCTTAGAAGATTTTGAGAAGGATCGCTACAATGTCTTATGCAATTCCATGCTTCTAACAGAGGGCTGGGATTGTCCATCAGTTGATTGCGTAGTAGTGCTAAGACCGACTAAGGTGCGTGCTTTGTATAGCCAGATGGTGGGGCGTGGGACTCGCTTGCACCCAGGCAAGGAAGAATTGCTCTTGTTAGATTTCCTCTGGCATACGGAACGCCACGAGCTGTGTAGACCAGCTCATTTAATCTGTGAGACTCCAGAAGTTGCTCAGAAAATGGTTGAGAACATGGAAGAGCAGGTAGGTGTTATGCTTGACCTTGAAGATATGGAAGTTAAGGCAGCAGAAGACGTAGTTGCTCAACGCGAAGAAGCCTTGGCCAAACAATTGGAAGAAATGCGTAAGCGTAAACGCAAGCTAGTAGATCCATTGCAATTTGAAATGTCTATCCATGCTGAAGACTTGTCGAACTACGTACCTAACTTTGGAATCGAGCAGTCTCCTCCAACAAAAAATCAGTTACAAGCCTTAGAAAAATTTGGCATTCACACTGATGAAATCGGTAATTTTGGAAAAGCTAGTAAGCTACTAGATAGGCTTCAGAAAAGACAAAAAGAAGGTTTAACCACGCCTAAGCAAATAAGGCTATTAGAAAGATATGGTTTTAGAGACGTAGGAATGTGGAACTTTGAAAATGCCAAAAATATGATAAATAGAATAGCAAGCAGCGGTTGGAGACTTCCGCAAAATGTTAATCCTAAAGAATATGTACCAAATTAAAAAAGTTCTTTGAAAATTTAATAAAAACACTTGACTAATTGCCCGTACGGTTATATAATTTACTGTACGGGCAGAAAAGAGGTGATTGAATGAGCCCACGAACAGGAAGGCCTAAAAGTTCCAATCCTAAAAATGTTCGTCTTGAAATTAGATTAACCAAATCTGAAGCAGAGGAGTTACAGGCGTTAGCTGATAAACTCAACACTAACAAGACAGATGTTATTATTAGAGGTATAAAACTTTTACAGTCTGAACATAAAAAATAGGATAAAGCCCCTGTCGCCAAACATCAGCTTTACCCTATCGCTGCAGAAAGTGTTTCCGCATGAAATATTATATCATGCGAGACACTTCTTTTCAACATACACAAAGGAGTGTTTTTATTATGGCAAAAATTGAATTAACAGAAGAACAGTTGACTCATCTAGGCTACGAACTTGCAGATATTCGAAGAACGGTTGAAATGGCAACCAATATGACAGAAACCTTGGCTTGGGTTCAACTTAAGGACGAGACAGCTTTTAAAGAGATGTCTAAAAAGTTCTTTGATACTTTTAATGAACAATTCGGTTTACTTCATTCAACACTAGATGAAATTGCTTTTATTTTGATGAACTCAACAGATAAAGCAGAAATCTTAGGAAGTAAAATTTTTAACTAGGAGCATGAAAATAGAACTATAAATTTTTAAAAATGAACAATTCGGAGAAGTAAGAGCAGGAGCGTGTAATAAATAAATGTCAGAAGAAAAATTTGATTTACTACCATTATTAAATTATATTGACCCAGCTACCCTCTCATATGAGGGATGGTTGTCGGTCGGTATGGCCTTGAAGCACGAGGGCTATACTGCAGCAGACTGGGACAACTGGTCACAAAACGATAGTCGATACAAGAAATTTGAATGTTTCAAGAAGTGGGACACATTTAACGAGGAAGCAGGAACTATCGTAACAGGTGCTACTATTACCCAACTTGCTAAAGAAAATGGTTGGGTGTCGCAATCCAGCTATGATAGCGAAAATGCGCATGAGTTAGGCTGGACCGATATAATAGACCGCGATTATCGTGTCATCAACAAGGACTGGATCGAAGGAAAGGAAATCCACGAGCCGACAATTTGGAATCCGGTTCAGGAAATTATCAAATACCTTGAAACGCTTTTTGAAGCTAGCGAAAATGTTGGTTATGTGACGAAATGTTATCCGAAAACTGACGACAAAACTGGCGAGATTATCAAATGGCTGCCGACAAAGGGAGCTTATGACCGTACTGCTGGACAATTGATTGAAGAACTTAGTAGATGTAATGGCGATATCGGTGCAGTGCTAGGTGATTATCACGAAGAAGCCGGCGCATGGGTTCGATTCAATCCAATGGATGGGAAAGGCGCAAAAAATGAAAATGTGACAGATTTTCGCTATGCTCTGGTGGAATCCGACAGTATGCCAATTGATAAACAAAACGCTATCTACAAAGAACTCGAACTACCTATTGTTGCTTTGGTTCATAGTGGGAATAAATCCCTCCATGCTATCGTCAAAGTAGATGCCAAGAACTACGAAGAATACCGTAATCGGGTTGATTATCTTTATAAGATTTGTCAGAAGAACGGAATCATCGTTGATACACAAAATCGAAATCCAAGTAGACTATCTCGTATGCCTGGGTTCATCCGTAATGGACAGAAGCAATTCTTGGTAGATACGAATATTGGTAAGACCGATTGGGATGAATGGTATCAATACATTGAAGATTTGAACGATGATTTACCTGATCCTGAAGGATTGGCCGACAGCTGGGATAACTTGCCAGAATTGGCTCCTGAGTTGATAAAAGGTGTCCTTCGTCAAGGTCACAAGATGCTGATTGCTGGACCGTCTAAGGCTGGCAAGTCATTCGCTTTGATTGAGATGTCAATCGCGATTGCTGAAGGGAAGAAGTGGCTCGGTTGGGATTGTACCCAAGGACGTGTGTTATACGTCAATCTGGAATTAGACCGACCATCCGCCCTGCATCGCTTCCGTGATGTCTATCAGGCTATGGGGTTGGCACCGCAGAATATCCAAAACATCGATATCTGGAATCTTCGTGGAAAGACTGTACCGATGGACAAGCTAGCACCCAAACTCATTCGTCGAGCTTTGAAAAAGAATTATATCGCAGTCATCATCGACCCGATTTACAAGGTCTTGACTGGAGACGAGAACAGTGCAGACCAGATGGCGCACTTTACGAATCAATTTGATAAAGTGGCCACAGAGTTAGGCTCTAGCGTTATCTACTGTCATCATCATTCAAAGGGTTCTCAAGGTGGCAAGAAGTCCATGGACCGCGCTAGTGGTTCTGGTGTATTCGCTCGGGATCCTGACGCGCTTATCGATTTGGTCGAGCTGGAAGTATCAGAAGAATTACTTACTCAAAGACTGAATCAAGCAGCGTGCGAAGTGTACAAACTAGCTCTGCAAGAACAGAGCAATGCCTACTATCAGCAGAATGTCGGACTAGACGACCTCTTGAGCCCTGCGCAGATGCGAACGCACTTTGAGAAAGGTATTCCTGATGTCATGGATCGGGCACCATACACAGACAAGCTCGAAGAAGCTCGCAACAAGATTCAGATAGCAACTGCATGGCGTGTTGAGGGTACGCTCCGAGAGTTTGCCAAATTCAAGCCAGTGAACATGTGGTTCAGCTATCCAGTGCATACGCTTGATGAAACGGGCGTGTTAGCAGATATACAGGTGGAGGAGAGTAACAGTTATATGAAGAAAGCAGCAGCCAATGCAAGAGGAGGTCGAAAATCTAAAGAGGAAAACTTAAAGGAACGGAACAAGAAACTCGAGACGGCGTATAGTGCACTTTTTGATGGAGTTTCACCAGTGACCGTGGAAGAAATTCAAGAATATTTTGGAGTGAAAAGTAAAAAGACAGTGGAAAATTATGTTGAAGAACATGAAAGTTTTGACATCAAAAACGGTATTGTTTTTACTATAAAAGAAAAGGAAAAATAGGAAAAAGTTACAAAGAATTCTTTAGAAAAGTTCTAACTTTTTCTTTTCTCAAAATAGAAAAAACTGTGTATTTTTCTTTTCCTGTCAAATCTGGAAAAATAGGAAAAAGTTACAATTTTTTCTAGAAAAATTAAGGTAATAACCTTATTCAAGGTTATAAAAGGACTTTTCCTTCGTAAAAGCAAAAGAGAAAAGGAAAAGGGGCTGTAAGTCCTGCCCCTTTATCCTTTGTCTCATCTTTTGCAAAGGGCGCAAAATTATAACAAACAAAAACATGTAAAATTAGAAAGGTGAAATAAAAATGTATGTAGATATTTTTAAAAGTAAATTTAGTGAGGCTGACTTTGACCTCGAAAATACTGAAACGACTATTGAGAAATTCCAAGAAGACATCAATGAGTATATTGGAGAGTTAGAAAATGATGATTATGAAATTATCAAGACAGAATTCAAATTATTTGATGATGGTCGTGTAATTGCTATAGTTGTATCAGATTAGCAAAGAGGTAAAAATGATTGAATTCTTTTTACCGATGCAAAAAATTCCGACTACGACTCACCAGCAAAAGAAAGTAAATATGAAATTTGGGAAACCAATCTTTTATGAGCCAGAGAATCTGAAAAATGCCAGGGCGAAATTTGAGAGCTTGCTTGCACAGCATGTACCTCTGAATAAAATTGAAGGCGCGATTCGATTAACGGTTAAGTGGTGTTTCCCTCGTATCAAAAAAAGCTATGATGGTCAGTACAAGACCACAAAGCCGGATACAGATAATTTACAGAAGTTGCTCAAGGATTGCATGACGAAACTTGGATATTGGCAGGACGATGCCCAAGTGGCCAGCGAGATTGCTGAGAAGTTCTGGGCTGACACAGTTGGGATCTATATCAAGATTGAGGAATTGCCATGAGAATTGACTACATTGACTTCTTCAGAAGACAAATTCCAGAATGGATGGCGCGCAGCAATCAGAAGAGCCAAGAGGTCGGTTTTGGCACGGACGCTTATTGGCTATGGGCAGTAACTACGATTGGCGAAATTTGTAAGCAATACAATGATGATTCACTAGTGACGGAACAGTTTGGCCTACTCTTCAACTGGCTAGAAAAACAAGCAGGATAAGCCATGGAATATAGCAAACAGACAGTCATTGAAGGACTGAAACGCACAATCGAGCAAAACGAAGGGAAGATAATCGAGTATTCGAAGCCGTGCGATTCACGGAAGAGACGAATTAGGGCGTTGGAGCGTGATTTGTTGAAGAAAAAGAATAAAGAATTGAGGAAGAAAATAAAGGAGTTGGAAGATGAATAAGCAGGAATTGATTAAAGAATTTGAAGAAATCGGGATTCATGGTTTGAATATGTTTGGAACTGTAGTCAAAGGCATTCCGACCAAAACTGCAATTGATCTAATCAAACAACTAGACGAGCCAGAAAAAGTCAAAGTTCCGCAGTTTGTGGATGATGTGATTGAGGGTGCAAGAGAACATAGTCCAGAACTAGAGGATGCGTTGCATTATACTTGTAGCAATGGAAGCTGGGAATTTACAGAATGGTATCAAAAGAAATCCAACAGAGATCTCTTCGCCCGTGCATGGCTGGATGGATACGAGGTCGAGAAAGAGAAACGGTATTATGTAAGATTTAAATGGATTGAAGAAGCATATAGTTACTTAACCTTTATTAAACGCTTTGACGCTTGGACGTTAAAGAATATAACACTAGATAAAAAATTTCGTACAGCACACACCCGCAAACAACTAGAAGAAGCTGATTTCGGCTGGGTTTTCGATTGCCCAGGTATTGAGATTGAGGAGGTTGAGTGATGAGTTATGATTTGGAAATTTTAGCGAAAATAGAAAACGGACAATATATCCGTATTGCTGAACCTAGATATAGTTCTCCGACCTACAATCTCGGTAAGATGTTCAGAATTGCTATGGATTGGGATTTTGACCAAGACACTACGTACAACATCGCTGATGTTTTAGATAACATTCAACGCGGTATCTCTGAATTAGAACGGTACCCTGAAAAGTATGTGCAGTATGAACCTGAAAATAGATGGGGAACAGTTAGCGGTGCATTGGAGGTTTTGAAATCATTGAAAGAGTGTATTTTAGAACAAGATATTGATACGAAATATTTATATATGAGGTGGTAATGTGAAACGGTTCATAGCTATCTGGATTTTATTATCTGCTGGACTAAACATCTGGCAGATGGATAGGATTCGAGATTTGGAAGAGAAGAAGCCAATGGTTATCTACAAGGCGGATAACGCAGGCGCGGAGATATTTGGTAAGGTTGTCGAGAAAGGACGACACGGCAAGCTATACACGCTTACCATTCGTGACTACGGTGTGTTCGTGGTTACAAAGGACGTGTACGATAAAGTAAAAATTGGAGATGAGGTGATGTTGTGACAACAAACATGTGAAGTATAACAAATAACAAAAGCCCAATCCATAAGGACTAGGCTTCGAAGATGAAGTTGTAGAGTTGGACAACCTTCTGAAAACTGGTTGTATCCATGGTTGTGATTTTTTGAGCCTTGCGCTCTCTAAAGTCAAAAGTATAGAGTTGGAGTGGATTGACAGAGCCATCTACATTATTGGAACGCACAGGAACGAGCAGGCCTTGTTCTTCTAGTCTGTTTTGACCGTGTGTAATAGGGCATACAGCCACAAATCCAGTCCGCTCCGAATATTCTCTACGCGAGACGACAATAGCAGGACGGCGTTTCTGAATCTCACGTCCAACAGACGGGTCAAAGTCAATCCAGATGATGTCCTGTTTTTCTGGAATGTAATCATATTTCGCTGTCAAGGAATCTTACCCCCTCAAAGTCATCTTCCATGCGTAGGTCTGCATCTCCACTAAATGGGTCTGGAATTTTTGGAGCAAGGACAATGACATTATCTACACCCTTGTAGACAAACATTTCCTGACCTTCTGGAACATTGAGTGTTTTGGGAATGGTCACAGTGACAGAGTTCCCAACCTTACGAGTTTTAACAGTATTCATTTGTTTCTCCTTTGCTTTGTATACATATAGTATACACCTAAAAAGGGATCAAGGCAAGAAAAAGGCCAGCACAGCTGACTTCTCGTGTTATAGTTTCGCATAACTATTATATCATGAGGAGGAGTTCGTGTGCAAATAGAGTTATTGGATATCATCGATGAAAAGAAGACTAGAAAGGAAGCTATCAAAGTACTCAAAAAATACAGTCGTTTGAGACGGATTGCTGGAGAAGAATACGCTCCGAAAATAACAATATCCTACTCACTTGAGCCAAGATCATCAAGTGGTCAGACAAGTAAGCAAGTAGAAAGCATGGTTTTGCGTAGAGTATCAGCTCAGCAGGACCTGGAACTC
>NZ_JBBJZX010000056.1:0-12995 GCF_038148935.1 Streptococcus pseudopneumoniae
TTATCAGCCTGTATCAGCACCAGTAGTGGAAAGTGCGGAAGAATCAGTTGAAGAACTTGCCCCAGTAGCACCAGCTGTGACAAGCCCAGAAGTTAAAGAAGAAACAGAAGCTCCAGTAGTACCAAAAGCAGAAGACGAAGCGACTACACCGGCACCAAAAGAAACAGCACCAGAGGTGGTAACACCAGCTGAATCAAACGCAGAAGTGGCAACAGAATCAGCAGAGCCAGAGGTAGCGAAACCAGCTGTACCAAAAGAAGAGAAGCCAGCGACTCCAACACTGAAAGAAGAGAAGCCAGCCACACCAGCACCGAAAGCGGAAGAGCCAGCGTCAGCGGTAGAGGGTACAACTGCAGGAGAACACGGTCAACCAGTAGAAGAAACCCCAGCACTATCAAAACCAGAAACCCCAGCTTCAACAGAAGAAGTAGCAACTGAACCAAAAGGAACAGAGTCAGAGGCAGCGAAACCAGCTCCAAAAGAAGCAGGAACAACAGCAGGAAATGAAGTAAAAGAAACTGAAGAAGCAGGAACAGGTTCAGAAGTAGCTACAACAGGTGCACCAGCAGCGGAAGGAAGTTCAGAAGCGACTCTAGGTTCAACAGAAGAAGCTTCAGGAACAACACCAAAAGCAGAAGTTTCAGAAGCACCAGTGGTAGAGGCTACAACTTCAGGAGAACAAAGCCAACCAGCAGAAGAAACCTCTGTTGAGGAGACAGGAAAACAAGATAGCGCAACAAATACACCGTCAGCTGAGTCTAAAGAAGAAGCGGTAACAACACCAGAAGCAACAGAAAAAGAAGCAAAAGCAGAAGAGTCAGCAGAACCAGGAACATCTGCAACTGTGGAATCAACACCAGCAGGAGAAGAAGGTAAAGCCGAAGCAACGGAAGAAGCTGAAGAACCAGGAATAATAGCAGAAGCAACCCCAGCACCAAAAGAATCAGGAGAAGAAGGTAAAGCGGAGGATTCAGTTTCTTCAACTGAATCTTCATCAACTGCTTCTGAAGGGGAGTCAACAGCTACGCAGCCAGCTGTAGAAGCAGAAACAGATTCAACATCGGAAGCTGAAGAACTTGCAACTACGGAAACAGCAACAGCACCAAAAGCGGAAGAGCCAGAGGCGGCAACCCCAGCTTCAGAAGTACCATCAGAATCAGAGTCGAAAGAAGAAGATTCATCTGCAGGGGATACAACAGTTACAGAAGAACAGCCGGCTTCAGAAACTGTCTCTGAAGGTGGGTCACCAGCTACACAACCAGCTGGAGAAGAAAATAAATCCGAACCAACGTCAGAAACTTCAACTATTCCATCTGTAGATGCTACAAATGATTCAGGTAATTCAGAGTCATCACCTTCAGTAACAGAAGGCAATAAAGAAGAAACAAATTCACAAAATACTGAAGCTTCGACTGTGAACGAAAACTCAGAATCATCTAATTCAGATTCAGAAAAACCACAGGGTGATGAACCAGCTGTACAAGTAGGATCAGACCCAACAGCGTCAACAGAAGGAACATCTACAGGAAAAGAAGAATCAGCACCAAAAGCAGAAAAAAAACAAGTCGACAAGAAACTAGAGCTTAGGAATATTTCAAATGTGGAATTATTTACAGTAGAAAATAATAAATATCGACATGTAACCTCATTTGATACGGTTCCAAATAATCCTAGTAACTACTTTATGAAAGTAAAATCAGAGAAGTTTAAAGATGTGATGTTACCTGTCTCAAGTATTACAAGTGTCAGAAGAGATAATCAAGAAGTATATAAAATTGTTGGTCGAGCAAATGATTTAATTCAACATGAAAATGATAGTACTGTAGAAAATTATACTTATTATTTACCAAAAACTATTAATAGTGAAAACGAAGTTTATACATCATTTAAAAATCTAGTAGAAGCAATGAATAGAAATTTACATGGTACGTTTCGTTTAGGAGCAACTATGGATGCTCGTGAAGTAGAACTTTCGGATGGTCAAGAAAGTTATATAAATCAAGAATTTAGTGGTACATTAATAGGTACAAACAATGATAAGAACTATGCTATATATAACTTGAAAAAACCGTTATTTAAAGTTTTAAATCATGCTGCTATTCAAGATCTTTCAATAAAAGAAGCTAATGTTTCTTTGAAAGAAGATGCTGCTACAATAGCGAAAGAGGCGAATAATGGTACTACAATTACAAATGTTCATTCATCAGGTGTAATTGCTGGTGAGCGTAGCATTGGTGGTTTGGTTTCAAAAGTAACTGACTCTACAATTTCTAATAGTAGTTTTACAGGTAGAATAACAAATACTTATAATACAAATGCTACTTATCAAATAGGTGGTTTAGTTGGCAAACTTTCAGGTGTTGGTGCTTTAATAGAAAACTCAATTTCATCTATCGATATGGCGACAAACGCTAATCAAGGGGACCAAACAGTTGGTGGTATAGCTGGGGTTGTTGATAGAAGTGCTAGAATTAGTAATAGTTACGTTGAAGGAAATCTTAACAATGTGAAGCCTTTTGGTAAAGTAGGAGGAGTTGTAGGTAATCTTTGGGATAATTCAGGTGAAGTTGAAAATTCAGGTCGATTATCTGATGTATTAAGCGATGTCAATGTTACTAACGGTAATGCTATTGCTGGTTATGATTTTAATGGTATAAAAGCAACTAACACTTATAGTAATAAAAATAATAAGGTGGTAAAAGTAGTTCAAGTAGATGACGAAGTACTTAGTAAAGATTCTGAAGAGCAAAGAGGAACTGTGCTAGAAGCGGATGAGATTAATGTGAAAAAAGCTCAACTTGTTCCTAAAAATAATATTAAAACTGAGGACTTTAATTTCTCTTCTAAATATGGAACGGATTATAGTAAATTAAAAGATGTTGATGTTTCTAGGTTAAGGGTGTATAAAAATATAGAAAAATTACTGCCATTTTATAACAGAGAGACTATTGTTAAGTATGGTAATTTAGTGGATACTAATAATGCTTTATATACTAAGGATCTTGTGTCTGTAGTTTCAATGCATGACAAAGAAGTAATTTCTGATATTAATAAACATAAAGCTAGTATTAATAAGTTGTTACTACATTATTCAGATAATACTTCTCAAACATTAGATATAAAATATCTACAAGATTTCTCTAAAGTAGCAGAATACGAAATAACTAATACAAAATTAATATACACACCTAATACGTTATTACATAATTACAATAATATTGTAAAATCTGTTTTAAATGATCTGAAATCTGTTCAATATAATTCAGCTGATGTTAGAAAAGTATTAGATATTTCTAATGATATAAAATTAACAGAATTATATCTAGATGAACAGTTCGATAAAACAAAAGCAAATATTGAAGATACTTTATCAAAACTTCTTTCTGCAGATGCGGCAATAGCTGAAAATAATAATTCGATAATAGATAATTATGTAGTAGAAAAAATTAAGAATAATAAAGAGGCGTTGCTTTTAGGTTTAACATATCTTGAACGTTGGTATAATTTTAAATATGATAATGCAAGTACAAAAGATTTAGTATTATATCATTTAGATTTCTTTGGTAAATCTAATAGTTCTGCATTAGATAATGTTATTGAGCTAGGTAAATCAGGATTTAACAATTTATTAGCTAAAAATAATGTAATTACTTATAATGTATTATTATCAAAAAATTATGGAACTAAGAGTTTATTTGAGGCATTGGAAAAATATAGAAAAGTTTTAGTGCCGAATAAAACAAATAACGAATGGTTTAAAGAACAATCTAAAGCTTATATAGTAGAAGAAAAATCTACAATTCCTGAAGTAAGCGAAAAACAATCTAAGGAAGGGACGAAGTATTCTATTGGAGTATATGATAGATTAACTAGCCCTTCTTGGAAATATCAAAGTATGGTGTTACCGTTATTAACACTACCTGAAAAATCAGTGTTTATGATAGCGAATATTTCAACTATAGGATTTGGAGCCTATGACAGATATAGAAGTTCAGAATATCCTAAGGGAGAAAAGTTAAACAAATTTGTAGAAGATAATGCACAAGAAGCGGCTAAACGATTTAGAGATCATTATGATTATTGGTACAAAATACTAGATACGAAAGAAAAAGATAAATTGTTTAGAAGTATTTTGGTATATGATTCTTTTAGATTTGGTAATGATAAAGATAAAAATACTAGTCAAGCAGATTTTGAAACTGATCATCCAGCAATAAAACATTTCTTCGGTCCTGCGGGGAATAATGTTGTTCATAATGGACACGGAGCATATGCTACGGGAGATGCGTTCTACTATATGGCTTATCGTATGCTTGATAAGGCTGGCGCAGTAACATATACTCATGAAATGACACACAACTCAGATAGAGAAATTTATCTTGGAGGATATGGAAGAAGAAATGGGCTTGGACCAGAGTTTTATGCAAAAGGATTATTACAAGCTCCCGATCATCCAGATGATGCAACAATCACGATAAACTCTGTATTGAAATATGATGAAGCGGAAAATGCTAATAGACTACAAGTGAAAAATCCAACTCAACGATTTAATAATGCAGAAGACTTGCGTAAATATATGCATAACTTATTCGATTTAGTTTATACACTTGAAAAATTAGAAGGAGAAGCAGTAGTTAACTTAGGTGCCAATGAGAAAGGTGAGCTATTAAGGAAAATAGAGAATGAGTATAAACCTGATCCTGATGGAAATGATGTTTATGCAACGAATGTAGTCCGTAGATTAAAACCTGATGAGCTTAATAAGTTAACCTCTTTCAATAGTTTAATAGAAAACGATATAATCACAAGAAGAGGGTATATTGATGAAGGTGAGTATAAACGAAATGGATACTACACAATCAATCTTTTCTCGCCAATATATTCTGCCTTAAGTAGTGATAAAGGGACTCCGGGTGATTTAATGGCTCGTCGTATGGCATTTGAACTATTAGCTGCAAAAGGATATAAAGAAGGTATGGTACCATATATTTCTAACCAATATGAAAATGAAGCGAAAGCTAATGGAAGTAAAATTAATTCATACGGTAAAGAAGTAGGATTGGTAACTGATAAATTAGTGCTTAATAAGATATTTAATAACCAGTATTCATCTTGGGCTGATTTTAAAAAAGCTATGTATAAAGAACGAGAAAATAAATTTAATAACTTAACAAATATTAGCTTTATAAATCCTAATAATTGGGGACGTCAAGAGACGATAACTATTGATAGTATTGCTAAGTTAAGAAATATAATTAAAGAAGCGGTTCAGGCGGATGCTACTAATTATGCTTCAATATTATATCCAAAAGAAAGTAGTAAAGTTTACAAACTTAAAAAAGCTATTTTCAAAGCTTATCTAGATCAAACTGATGATTTTAGAACTTCAATATTTGATGAGGAAAATAAATTTACTAATTAGGGTAGCACATGAAGATAGGTTTCGTTTCTTCATGTGTGAAACTCTTTCCTTTTTGGTTTTGACTAGCTTTTTTGTGAAAAATTGTGTAAAATAGAATAGATAAACGAGGGGAAACCTCGGAAAATTTAAAGGAGAATCCATCTAATGGTAAAATTGGTTTTTGCTCGCCACGGTGAGTCTGAATGGAACAAAGCTAACCTTTTCACTGGTTGGGCTGATGTTGACTTGTCTGAAAAAGGTACACAACAAGCGATTGACGCTGGTAAATTGATCAAAGAAGCTGGTATCGAATTTGACCAAGCTTACACTTCAGTATTGAAACGTGCGATCAAAACAACTAACTTGGCTCTTGAAGCTTCTGACCAATTGTGGGTTCCAGTTGAAAAATCATGGCGCTTGAACGAACGTCACTATGGTGGTTTGACTGGTAAAAACAAAGCTGAAGCTGCTGAACAATTTGGTGATGAGCAAGTTCACATCTGGCGTCGTTCATACGATGTATTGCCTCCAAACATGGACCGTGATGATGAGCACTCAGCTCACACAGACCGTCGTTATGCTTCACTTGACGACTCAGTAATCCCAGATGCTGAAAACTTGAAAGTGACTTTGGAACGTGCCCTTCCATTCTGGGAAGATAAAATCGCTCCAGCTCTTAAAGATGGTAAAAACGTATTCGTAGGAGCTCACGGTAACTCAATCCGTGCCCTTGTAAAACACATCAAAGGTTTGTCAGATGACGAAATCATGGACGTGGAAATCCCTAACTTCCCACCATTGGTATTCGAATTTGACGAAAAATTGAACGTCGTTTCTGAATACTACCTTGGAAAATAAAAAATTGTAAGTCTAGAATTGATTTCTAGGCTTTTTATGTTAGTATGGTAGTATGATAAGGAATAAAAAACAAGATTATGTATTGATCTACAAGCAACCATCTTCAACCACTTACAAGGGTTGGGAAGAAGAGGCCTTACCAATAGGCAATGGTTCTTTAGGGGCAAAAGTATTTGGGCTCATAGGGGCTGAACGGATTCAATTTAATGAAAAAAGTCTCTGGTCTGGTGGTCCACTTCCTGATAGTTCAGATTATCAGGGTGGAAATCTTCAAGATCAGCATAACTTTTTAGCTGAGATTCGGCTTACTTTGGAAAAGAGAGATTACAATCGGGCTAAGGAACTGGCTGAACATCACCTGGTCGGGCCCAAAACGAGTCAATATGGGACCTATCTGTCCTTTGGAGATATTTTCATTGAATTCAGCCAGCAAGGTAATTCTCTGTCTCAGGTAACGGATTACCAGAGACAACTGAATGTCAGTAAGGCGCTTGCGACGACTTCTTATGCCTATAAGGGAACGCGATTTGAACGTGAAGCCTTTGCGAGTTTTCCAGATGATCTCTTGGTTCAGCATTTCACTAAGGAAGGGGCGGAAACTCTAGATTTTACTATAGAACTGTCCTTGACCCGTGATTTGGCTTCTGATGGAAAGTATGAGCAGAAAAAGTCTGATTACAAGGAGTGCCAGCTGGATATCACTGATTCTCATATCTTGATGAAGGGACGGGTTAGGGATAATGATCTGTGGTTTGCTAGTTATCTAGCTTGGCAAACGGATGGAGACATTAGAGTCAGGTCAGATAAGGTTCAGATAGCAGGAGCTAGTTATGCTAATCTCTTCTTAGCAGCTAAGACGGATTTTGCTCAAAATCCTGCTAGTAATTATCGCAAGAAAATAGAGTTGGAGCAACAGGTGATAGACTTGGTGGAGACAGCTAAAGAAAAGGGCTATGATCAATTGAAATCAAGGCATATTCAGGACTACCAATCCTTATTCCAGCGTGTTCAATTGGATTTGGGGGCTGAAGTTGACGCATCCACTACAGATGATTTGTTAAAAAATTATAAGCCACAAGAGGGGCAGGCTTTGGAGGAGCTGTTCTTCCAGTATGGGCGGTATTTATTGATTAGTTCGTCCAGAGATTGCCCAGATGCGCTACCAGCTAACCTGCAAGGGGTCTGGAATGCGGTCGACAATCCTCCTTGGAATTCGGACTATCACCTGAATATCAACCTGCAGATGAATTATTGGCCAGCCTATGTGACTAACCTATTAGAGACGGCCTTTCCGGTCATCAACTATATCGATGATTTGCGTGTCTATGGTCGCCTAGCGGCTGCAAGGTATGCAGGAATCGTTTCTCAGAAAGGGGAGGAGAATGGTTGGTTAGTCCATACGCAAGCGACTCCCTTTGGCTGGACGGCACCGGGCTGGGATTACTACTGGGGTTGGTCACCAGCAGCTAATGCGTGGATGATGCAAACGGTTTATGAAGCCTTTACATTTTATAGGGACCAAGACTATCTCAGGGAGAAAATTTATCCCATGTTGAGGGAAACGGTTCGTTTTTGGAATGCTTTTTTACATGAGGATAAGGAGGCGAAGCGTTGGGTTTCTTCTCCGTCTTACTCGCCAGAACATGGGCCGATTTCGATTGGCAATACCTATGATCAATCTCTGATTTGGCAGTTATTCCATGATTTTATTCAGGCTGCTCAAGAATTGGGGCTGGATGAGGACTTGTTGACTGCAGTCAAAGAAAAGTATGATCTACTAAATCCTCTGCAAATCACTCAATCTGGTCGAATCAGGGAGTGGTATGAGGAGGAAGAACAGCATTTTCAAAATGAGAAAGTGGAGGCTCAACATCGGCATGCTTCCCATCTGGTGGGACTTTATCCTGGAACTCTCTTTAGTCATAAGGGGCAAGAGTATCTTGAAGCGGCGCGTGCTAGTCTCAATGATCGTGGAGATGGGGGAACAGGCTGGTCCAAGGCTAATAAGATCAATCTCTGGGCCCGTTTGGGAGATGGCAATCGAGCCTATAAATTATTAGCAGAGCAGTTAAAGACATCCACCTTACCCAATCTTTGGTGTAGCCATCCACCATTTCAGATAGATGGTAATTTTGGTGCTACTAGTGGCATGGCAGAAATGTTACTCCAGTCTCATACAGCTTATCTGGTGCCCCTAGCTGCCCTACCTGATGCTTGGTCTTCAGGTTCCGTTTCAGGTTTAGTGACACGTGGACATTTTGAAGTTAGTATGCGCTGGGAGGATAAAAAACTCTTACAGATGACCATTTTATCAAGGAGTGGAGGAGATTTGCGCGTCTCTTATCCAGGTATTGAAAAAAGTGTGATTGAAGTCAATCAAGAAAAAGCAGAAGTGAAATGCGTAGAGAAAGATTGTATTTCAGTGGCGACAGCAAAAGGTGATCTTGTTCAATTTTATTTTTAAGAAGATAATGTAAGGCAGTAATTTTAAACTGCCTTTTAATAAGGATTTAAGAATGTAAGCAGTTTCCAACTAGTTGAAAAAGCGTTATAATGGTAGTAGAAAGTAATTTGTTTGAGAGAGGGTGGCACTGATGGCTTATATTGAGATGAAACACTGTTACAAGCGTTATCAGGTTGGGGACACGGAGATTGTGGCCAATCGCGATGTGAATTTTGAGATTGAAAAGGGGGAGTTGGTTATTATCCTTGGTGCTTCAGGTGCAGGCAAGTCAACGATTCTTAATCTTCTTGGGGGCATGGATACCAATGATGAAGGGGAGATTTGGATTGATGGTGCCAATATTGCAGACTATAGTTCCTACCAGCGAACCAATTACCGCCGCAATGATGTCGGTTTTGTTTTTCAGTTCTACAATCTAGTGTCCAATCTGACAGCCAAGGAAAATGTGGAGCTGGCTTCTGAAATCGTGACAGCAGCCTTGGATCCTGAGCAGGTGCTGACAGATGTAGGTCTGGCTCATCGACTCAATAACTTTCCAGCCCAGCTTTCTGGAGGGGAGCAACAGCGAGTCTCCATTGCACGCGCGGTAGCCAAAAATCCTAAAATTCTTCTTTGTGACGAACCAACAGGCGCCTTGGATTATCAGACAGGCAAGCAAGTCTTGAAGATTCTTCAAGATATGTCTCGTCAAAAGGGAGCGACGGTGATTATCGTGACTCATAATGGAGCTTTGGCGCCCATTGCTAATCGCGTGATTCATATGCACGATGCCAGTGTTAAGGATGTGGTGCTCAACCAGCATCCTCAGGATATTGACAGTTTGGAGTACTAGCATGATCAAGCGAAAAACTTATTGGAAGGACTTAATTCAGTCCTTCACAGGCTCCAAGGGGCGTTTTTTATCCATCTTGATCCTGATGATGTTGGGCTCTCTAGCCCTAGTAGGTCTCAAAGTAACCAGTCCCAACATGGAGGCGACAGCTAATGCTTATTTAACAACTGCTCAAACCTTGGATTTGGCAGTTATGTCTAATTATGGTTTGGATCAAGCAGATCAAGAAGAACTAAAACAGACGGAGGGCGCAGAGGTTGAGTTTGGCTATTTGACAGATGTGACTATGGAGAATGGACAGGATGCCATTCGGCTGTACTCCAAACCAGAGCGAATTTCAACCTTTCAGCTAAGAGAGGGACGACTTCCTCAGTCAGACAAGGAAATCGCTTTGGCCACTCATTTACAAGGCCAATACAGCGTGGGACAGGAGATTAGTTTTAAAGAAAAAGAAGAGGGTCATTCCTATTTAAAAGACCATACTTATACC
Organism: Streptococcus pseudopneumoniae; assembly: GCF_038148935.1. Classification (GTDB taxonomy): domain Bacteria; phylum Bacillota; class Bacilli; order Lactobacillales; family Streptococcaceae; genus Streptococcus; species Streptococcus pseudopneumoniae_U. The sequence goes on from NZ_JBBJZX010000056.1 coordinate 10,046, forward strand.
ATTACTGGTTTTGTGGATTCAGCTGAAATCCTCTCGCAGAGAGATATGGGCTACGCAGGAAGTGGAAGTGGGACTCTGACAGCCTATGGGGTGATTTTACCTAGTCAGTTTGATCAGAAAGTCTACAATATAGCTCGTTTGAAATATCAAGATTTAGCAGGCTTAAATGCTTTTTCAGCAACTTATGAAGAAAAATTCAAGCAACATCAGGAAGACCTTGAACAAGCTTTGTCAGATAATGGCAAGGCACGTCTGCAAGTCTTGAAAAAAGAAGGACAAGAGTCTCTATACAAGGGTCAAGAGACCCTTGATAAGGCTGAGACTAATTTGCAGGAAGGCAAGCGTCGTTTAGCAGCTGCTCAAGCTCGTTTGCAGGCTCAGGAAAGTCAACTAGCCTTGCTTCCTCAAGCCCAGAGAGAGCAAGCCAGTGCTCAACTTACCCAATCCAAGCAGGAATTGGACAAGGAAGAAGATAAACTAAAGCAGGCCGAACAAAATCTAGTCCAAGAAAAGGAAAAATTAGAAAAACATCAGCAAGTCTTGGATGATTTGTCTGAGCCCAAATATCAAGTATATAATCGTCAGACCATGCCTGGCAGTCAAGGCTACCTCATGTACAGTAATGCTTCAGCCAGTATTCGGGCAGTGGGCAATATCTTTCCTGTAGTGCTTTATGTCGTAGCGGCTATGGTGACCTTCACAACTATGACTCGTTTTGTGGATGAAGAGCGAACGCATGCAGGGATTTTTAAGGCCTTGGGCTATCGTAGCAAGGATATTATTGCCAAGTTTCTCCTTTACGGTCTAGTAGCTGGGACTGTAGGAACAGCTCTAGGTAGTATACTTGGCCATTATTTATTAGCCGGTGTGATTTCAAGTGTCATTACAAAAGGCATGGTGGTGGGAGAAACCCAGATTCAGTTCTATTGGACCTATAGCTTACTGGCTCTTGCTTTGAGTTGGTTGGCGAGTGTGTTACCAGCCTACTTGGTAGCTCGTAGAGAACTTCATGACGAAGCAGCTCAGCTTTTACTACCTAAACCGCCTGTTAAAGGAGCTAAAATCTTACTAGAGCGCATCGGTTTTATTTGGCGCCGTCTCAGTTTTACTCATAAGGTAACAGCCCGCAATATCTTCCGTTATAAGCAACGGATGTTGATGACAATCTTTGGTGTGGCAGGTTCAGTCGCTCTGCTCTTTGCAGGTTTGGGAATCCAATCCTCTGTAGCAGGAGTTCCGTCCAGACAGTTTCAACAAATCCAACAGTATCAGATGATTGTCTCTGAAAATTCAAGTGCGACCAATCAGGACAAGGTAGAGCTAGAAGAAGTGTTGAAAGGGCAGGATATTCAAGCCTACCAGAAAATTTATTCTAAGACGCTAGACAAGGATTTCAAAGGCAAGGCTGGTCTTCAGACCATTACCCTTATGATGACAGAGAAGGAAGATTTGACTCCCTTTATTCATCTGCAAAATCATCAGCAGGAGCTGACATTAAAAGATGGAGTCGTTATTACAGCTAAACTCGCCCAGCTGGCAGGTGTTAAGGTTGGACAGACTTTAGAAATTGAAGGTAAGGAGCTAAAGGTTGCTGCCATTGCTGAGAACTACGTTGGTCATTTTATTTATATGAACCAAGCCAATTATGAGCAACTTTATGGTCATCTACCCCCATCCAACACTTATCTGGTATCGCTAAAGGATTCTAGTGCGCCTAATATCGAAAGGCAGGCAGGCTTGCTTATGAATCAAGCTGCGGTGTCTAGCGTCGTCCAGAATGCTTCAGCCATTCGACTCTTTGACTCGGTCGCAAGTTCACTCAATCAGACCATGACCATCTTGGTCATCGTATCGGTTCTATTGGCTATTGTTATCCTTTACAATCTGACCAATATCAACGTGGCTGAGAGAATCCGTGAACTCTCCACTATCAAGGTTCTCGGTTTTCATAATAATGAAGTTACCCTCTACATTTATCGTGAGACGATTGTGCTGTCTCTTGTGGGAATCGTCCTTGGTCTGGTATCCGGTTTCTATTTACACCAATTTTTGATTCAAATGATTTCGCCTGCGACTATTCTCTTTTATCCGAAGGTAGGCTGGGAGGTCTATGTAATTCCAGTGGCAGCAGTAAGCATCATTTTGACCGTACTTGGTTTCTTTGTCAATCATCATCTGAGAAAAGTTGATATGTTAGAAGCCTTGAAATCTGTAGAGTAAGGCGACTGTTTTTCTGATTGAACTTGTATTTACTAGTATTCAAAAATCCTCCGTTTCAAAGAGCAGGAAACTCTTTGTGACAGAGGATTTTTTCTATAGGGCTTTAGCAGCTGCAATTGCGGCTTCGAAGTTGGGTTCTGAGTTGATATTGTCCACGTATTCAACGTAGCGAATAGTGTTGTCGGTGTCAAGGACAAAGACTGCGCGTGCTAATAGGTGCCATTCATTGATTAAGAGGGCATAATCACGTCCAAAGGAATGGTCGAAATAGTCTGAGAGCATGATGGCATTTTCAATGCCTTCAGCACCACACCAACGTTTTTGGGCAAATGGTAGGTCCATAGAAACAGTCAATACGACCGTGTTGTCCAGTCCAGCCAGTTCTTCATTAAAGCGACGCGTTTGAGTTGAGCAGATACCTGTATCGATGGAAGGAACGACACTCAAGACTTTTTTCTTGCCATCAAAATCAGCCAGAGATTTTTTAGAAAGGTCTGTAGTAGTGAGAGAAAAATCAAGTGCCTTGTCGCCGACTTGTAGTTGTTTACCTGTAAAGCTCACAGGATTTCCGAGAAAAGTTACCATAAGATACTCCAATCATTTTTCTTCCATTTTAGCTGAAACGGTCAGAATTTTCCAATGATTTGACCGGAAATATGGGTATAGAAAAAACGCCAATTCGGAAAAGAATGACGTTTTTCAGAGGCTTATACTCAATGAAAATCAAAGA
>NZ_JBBJZX010000057.1:0-12982 GCF_038148935.1 Streptococcus pseudopneumoniae
CATATATCTACGGTAAGGCGACGTTGACGCGGTTTGAAGAGATTTTCGAAGAGTATTAGCTTTTCTCCACCCCACTACAGTTGACAATGAGCCAAAAAAAGAAGATGACGAATCATCTTCTTAAAAACTATGAGTTTTTAGTCTTCTTTTTTCTTGAAGAATCCTAATCCTAGACCAGCTAACAAGGTCATGATACCAGCGCTAGCCAAGGTAGCATTCGCTTCTGTACCTGTGTTTGGCAATTCTGCTTTATCAGATGTTTTTGTAGATGCTGCACTATCTACTGTCTTTTCTGATGTAGCTGTAGCCACTGCTTCACCTCTTTGTTCTGAAACTTTAGATGGTGCTGGGCTTGCAGCTTGTTCTGGACTTGGAGTTTGGTCTTTTGGAGCAGGAGTTTGAGCTTGCTTAGTTCTAAACACATGAACTGTCAAGTTATCTCCCTCACGGTGACTCTCAACAAATTCATAGCCTGGAACTTCACCTGCTTCTTGCTTATCAACTGATGGCACTTTCAAGTCTTTTCCGTTTTCATCGCGCCATACTGTACGAACCGCTGGAGTTTCAGCTTTGTTTGGTTTTTCTGGCGTTGAAGTTGATGGCGAACTTGATGGAGTCCTTGGATGACTAGTTGAGCTTTCTGGTGAACTTGGAGTTCCATTCGCTACTTTCTCAAATGTATGCGTCAAAATACCTTCTTCTAAGCGACTAGATAACCACTTGTAGCCTGCAATTTCGCCAGCCTGTACTTTTTGGCCTTCTACTTTTTTCTTAATCTCATTACCTGCTGTATCTACCCATAGCGTTATTGGATACTCTGGGGTTGCTTCTTCGATTGATAAAGCAGCGTATACAAACGGAGTATAACCACTCGTTTTATGCTTGGCTTGAGCTTGGACTTTTTCTTTATTGACAACTGATTCTCGTGGAATGGTTACAGTACCTGTTTTCTTGTCTAATGTAACATTTTCAGGTTGTTTATCTAACGTCCATTCGCCACTAGGTTGCTTGGTAAGAGTCAGAACTTCATTACCAGAACCATCACTCTTAGGATAGGTGATTTTGACTGTATCCGCATCTTTCTTAGGTGCTTTGACTTCAATACTTGCTTTATTCGCTTCTTCCACAATAGCGATAGTCGGCGGAGCTACCTTAAGATTTGGTTGGTCTTCAGGCTCAGATGGTTGACCTGGTTGAGCTGGTGCTTCCTCAGGAGCGGTTGGTTGTTCTGGTTGACTTGGAGTTCCTTCTTTTGGTCCTCTCTTAACCATTCTTTTTACCATTTCTTTGGTAATTTGAGTTGTAGTCTTTTCAGTAATATCACCTGTTTTTCCATCTACAGTATAAGTAGTCGTTGTTGTTTTTTCACCTGGTTGACCTGGTGTTACTTCTTTTTCTTTTCCTGGTTCAAGAGTTGGATCATCTACATACTCTGTTACAACTGGAATTTCTTCTGTTACTACTTTATCCTTCGCTGGGACTTTGACTACAGTTTCTGTTGGTTCTACCACAACTGGGTCGCCCACTTTTTCTGTAACCTTACCTGTTTTTGGATCTACTTCATAGGTTGTAGTCGTTGTAGACATACCTGGTTTCCCTGGGATTTCTTGGTTTGGTTGTCCTTTTTCGCGCTCTGGATCTTTTTCGTATCTCTTAGGAGATGGGACAGGAGTTACATCTACTTTTGGTTTTGTTCCAACTGTTATAATTTCTTCTGTTGGTTGTTCTGTATCCGTTGTTGGCTTGTTTTCTGTCACAGTTCCTGTGTTTGGATCCATTGTGTAGGTTGTAGTTGTTGTTTCTTTCCCTTTTACACCCGCTTGTGTAGTTTCTCGGTAATCTTTATCTTTTGTATTATCTTCTACATAACGTGTTGTATATGGAATTGGATTTTCTTCAACTTTTGGTTTTACTCCAACACGAACAACTTTTTGTACCATTTCTGTTTTTTGGACAGTTGGTTGATTTTCAGTAGTTGTTCCATCTTGTTCATTTAAAGTATAAGTTGTAGTTGTTACAATTTTTCCTTCTGAACCTGGATTGACAATAACCGTTTGTCCATAGTCTAGGTCTGGGTCTTGGATATACTTAGTCGTAATGTCAATAATCTCTGTTTTTTCTACAGGTTTGATACCAACTTTCACTACTTTTTGCTCCATTGGTGTATCGTTTTCTGTTACAACAGGAGTATGTGTCTCACCAGTGTTTGGATCAACACTATAAGTCGTAGTTTTTGTATGAACCCCTTTTGAACCTGGAGTTACCACTTTTTGCTCATCACGAGTTTTAGTTTCATCAGGAATATAACGAGTTGTGATTTCAGTCTCAACCACTTCTTTCTCAACATTCCCGACTCGAACTTCTTTTGGAACCATAGCCACAGTAACATTCTCTGTTCTTGTTGGATTAGACAAATCACCAGTTGTTGGTGAAACTTCATAGACTTTCGTTATTTCACGAGTTCCTTCCGTTCCATTGTTATCTGTTTCTTGTCTATCTTTTTCTAATCTTGGATCAGCGGTATAGTGGGGCGTAATATCAATTTTTTCAGTTGTGACTTCTTTATTACCAACTTTAACAACTTTGTCTTCTTTCTCTACAGTAGTAACTGTTTCTTTTGGAGTGACCTCACCTGTATGCTCATCTAAATCATAAGTTGTCTTTTTAGTAACTGAACCATCATGACCATCAACAGATGTTACTTTGGTATTATAAGGAGTATCAGGATCTCCTACATAACGAGTTGTTTTAGGAGTTGTTTCTACTTTTTCCTTCGGTTTTGTTCCAACTTCGTAAACGTCGTCTTTTTTATCTATATGATCCCCTTCATTCACATGGATTCTATAGTTTGATGATAATACTACTGAGCCATCTTCCTTAACAACGTTTTCATCTGCATTCTCATCAACCGTGATAGGTTTACGAGCAATAACTATGGTATCTTGGTCATCAATTTGCCCATCACTAGCTTTATATTTTCCATCTGGATTGTATTTCCACACACCCGGTTTATTTTGTTCATCACCAGTTAACCCTGAGTCAACCACATGAGGATATTTAGGATCTTTGTATTCATCATTAACAGTACCATCTTCATCTTTGTCATACAATTCTGTAAACAACTTTGACATTGGATGTTCAAGAAAATAATCGTCCTCTCCCTCTTTAGGTAAAATAAAACTTCGCCCGTTATAACCTGGGTCTATGAGTTTTGGTGTCTGATTGTCACTTTCATCATTTCGAATGTATTTCTTACCTTTTGGAATAATAACTTCATAACCAGAATCTGAACTCGACAAATCTTCAATATTCTCAGGTCCCCCCCCCGATATATTAGTTGAAGCATAAACTGTAACACTTGGCGCCATGATGGCAGCACCACCTAGGGTAATGACAGTCGCCACTACACAGGAACCGAAAACTTTTCCGATTTTACGTAAAGCATATTTTTTATTCTTAGTTGATAATCTTGACATATTTTCCTCAATTTAATATTTATTTTAGTTTATAGATTGTTGACTCCGAGCCAAAAGCCAGATCATTCATCCAACTTTTGGCAGGAAGCAACATTTTCTATATTATTCGGACTCATCTTCTTTTTTCTTGAAGAATCCTAGTCCTAAACCAGCTAACAAGGTCATGATACCAGCGCTAGCCAAGGTAGCATTCGCTTCTGTACCTGTGTTTGGCAACTCCTCTCTCTTACCTTTCTCATCAGTCGGAACTTCTGGGTCTGGATTCACTGGAGTTTCAGGACTTGGAGTATCTGGTTCTGGTATTGGAGTCTCTGGGTTTGGTAGTTCTGGACTTGGTGTCGGAACATTTGGATGCTCTGGATTTGGTTGTGGTCTTGGCTCCTCAGGTCTATTTGGAACTGGTGGTATCTTTTCAAATTTATGAATCGTAATACCATCCATCGTTACAGTTGTAATATATCTGTATCCAGGAATATTTCCAGCTTCATGAGTGCCTGGTTGGTCTGGTTTAAGTGGATTGCCATCTTTATCAAACCAGACTGTAATTTTATATTCTGGCTTGTCTACAGATGGCGAACCTGCAAAGAAAATATGGGTAATTTTATTTCCTTCCAAACGACTTTCCAACCAAACATGATTTGCAATTCGACCTTTCTCATGGAAACCATCTTCAGTTGGTCTTAATACATGACCATTTACGTCAATCCATTCTGTCAATCCTTTGAAATCTTTTACATCAGAAATAGTTGGCATAACTGAAACAATTTTACTAAATTTATATTTATGTTTAGTTTGCGTATCTACCCATGTTTTTGGTTCTATTTGCTTACTTGGAATGTAAACAAGACCATTTGTCGGATTGATTGTAACGCCATCTGGAGCTTTTTCAATCCTCCAGCTACCATCTTTGTCTTTCTTGGTGATGATTTCTTTCTTAGGATCCGTTTCTGACTTACCACGGTCCGTATACTTGATAATAAGCGTATCTGCGTCCTTATTTGGCACGCCAACTTCTACAGTACTTCCACTTGGACGTTCGACAATTCTCGGTGTTGGTGGAAGGACATCGATTTGACGTAATTTCACAACAAAGACTTGAGAAGGTTCGTTTCCTTCTTGGTCTTTTATCGTATCAAATGTCTCTCCATCTTTCAATGGATTGTCTACTAACTCGTAGTCACCATTATTAACTGGGTCACCTGTTAGTTTCTTCAATGTATCATTAAAGTTTTCTGTTGGGATTTTCTCTCCAGTCTTACCAGTAACTGTGATTCTTGAAGTTTCAAGCTCCGTTTCTTTTCCATCTTCGCCTACGACAACAAATTTGATAATAGCCCTTTGTCCATCTGGTGTATACTCGATTGGTGTATCCATCTTAGGATCATTTGGTGTTTCCGGAACTGGTGGTACCTTGTAACCTTTTTCTGGATGTTCAGGATCTACTGGCACCAACGGTTTCAGTGGATTTGTATTTGGATTTACTGGTTTTGTTGGATCTGTAGGAACCATTGGTGTATATCCTGGAACGTATGGAATCACTGGCACTTTCGGTACTGGTTGACCTGGTTGTGGCGGAGTAGTTGGATAATCTGGAGTTTTAGGCTTAGTTGGATCATCTGGATCATTTGGATACGGAATTGGTGTTGGTTCTTCTTTTCCTGGTACTTTTGGCACCCATGAACCAATTTTTCTGTATACCACTTTCTCCTCGAATGATTCACTATCTCCTGTTACTTCACGAGATTCCACCTTGGCTTTATCCGCTAGATAGCCTTCTAACACTGGAGTCTTCACTTCTCCTAGTGTTTGTTTTTCACTCCATTTTCCATTGCTGATGCGACCTGTAGCCAAGTTTATACTGATGTCACGACTAAAGTTTACAGTCTGAGTATTGGTTGGTTGTGCATTCTCAACTTCTACTTCTGCGCCATTTTGTTCTTCAATTCTAACGTATTTAATCGTTCTGGTGACTGCTTTTGTCTCTGTATCAAGGCTTATCCGCTCTCTGACAAGGAGGTCATATACCTGTGTTGGGTCTCCATTTTCTGGATCTTTTTGGTTATCAAAGACTTTTCCTTTCAACAAATCCTTGTTATCAACAGTGTAGCCACGTTCTTCCAACTCTTTGATTTTATCTTCTAAAGATTTGGTTGGAATAGCTTGATCCGTTTTACCGTCATTGATGCCTACAGTGTCATTTTCTAGTGGTATCTTCACTCCATCTTTCACATTGTAGACTTTAACCAATGCTCGCTGCGGATCAGGAACATAGCTAATTTCTGTATCTGTTCCTGGTTCTGTTGGTACTGTTGGTGGAATATAACCTTTTGTTGGATCTCCTGGAACTTTTGGTTGTAGTGGAGTTTCCCCAATTTTTGGTGTATAGCCTGGTACATATGGAATGACTGGGACATCTGGTACTTTTGGATCCCTTGGATCACCTGGTTTGGTTGGATCAGTAGGATGATTTGGATATGGGAGCGGTGTTGGTGTTTCTACACCTGGCACCTTCGGAATCCAAGCGCCTAATTTCCTATAGACTACTTTAAGTTCTTGATTTGCAGAGTCTGCTTTTAGATGTTCACTTGCTACTACACTTGCTCCACTTGCCTCTACTAAACCACCTTGTGTATCTTGGTTGGCCTTTAAGACATAACCTTTGACCATCGGAGATAGTACCGCAGCAAATGTAGTGTCATTATCTACAGCTGTCCATTCTCCATAAGTAATGGTTTTTGTGACAACATTGATGAACGCTGTTCTAGTAAAGGTTACTTTATCTGTTACTGCATCTGTCGTTTCTTGACCATTAGCTGTGTAGGTGACCTTAGCGCCGTCTTCGTCCACATACGTAATTGTACGTGTCACTTCCTTCTTAGTGTCCAACTGTTTCACCAAGTCCTCTGTCCATCGTGGGATGGTTGGATCATTTGGCTTATCTGGAGTCGTTGGATCAATCGGTGTTCCAGGTTCAATTGGCTTGTCTGGCGTTGGCGGTGTTACTGGCACCACTTTTTCATGAACCCTCAGTGTAAAGACTTGTGTTGGGTCGCCATCATCTGGATCCTTAACAGTATCAAATTTTTGATTATCTAATAAGTCTTTGTTTTCTACGACATAGCCTCGTTTTTCCAAGTCTGCAATCTTCTTGTTCACGCCATCTTTCGGAATATCTGCATCTGTTGAGCCATTATCGATCGCTACCGTATCGTTTGGTAGTGGTATTTCTTTTCCTTCTTTAACGTTTACGACTTTCACTACCGCTCTTTGTGGATCAGCTGTATAGCTTATATCCGTATTTGTATCAGGATTTGTCGGTACTGCTGGTGGAATATAGCCTTTTGTTGGATCGCCTGGTACTTTTGGTTGTAACGGTGTTTCCCCAATTTTTGGCGTATATCCTGGCAGATAGGGAATCACTGGAACATGTGGTGTATTTGGATCTGTTGGATCACCTGGTTTGGTTGGATCCGTTGGGTGGTTAGGGTAAGGTTTTGGATCCGTATCGGTTCCTTCTGGTGGCACTACACCTTTTGGTATTTTCGGAATCCACGCGCCTAATTTGGTATAAATAACTTTTTCTACTAAATCATTTGAAGTCTCAGTGACTGTTACACTCGCTACGGATAGCTTGTTCGCTACATAGCCATCTAGTTTTTCTGTTTTCACTTCTGCAAGCTGACTATCTGTACTTGTCCAAGCTTTGTATTCCACAACCTTTCTCGTCACTACATTATAAGTTGCACTGCGTTTGAAGTGAGCTGTTTGTGTTACAGTTGGTTTTGCGTTTGCGATTTCTTCTCCATTTGGAGTGTCTTTCTTAACATAAGTAATCGTACGTGTAACCTTCTTCTCCAAATCCAGTTTTTTGATTAGGTCCTCTGTCCATCTTGGAATAGTTGGATCATTAGGAACATCTGGAGTGTCTGGGTCGATTGGTGTCTCTGGACTTGGTGGTTCTGTTACTTCTACCACTTTTTCATGAACTTTTAGCGTGAATACTTGGGAAGGGTCTTTGCCTTCTTCGTCTTTTTGCTTATCAAAGCTTGACTTGGTAATCTCAGCGACTACCTCGTCCTTATTCTCCACAACAAAGCCACGTTTTTCCAAGTCCGCAATCTTAGCAAGCACTTCCTTTGTTGAAATCTTTTCTGCAGTTTTACCTTCAAGATTGACATCTTCTGCTGATAAGCGCACCTCCACTCCAGTTGTGGTATTGACGACTTTGACCAATGCCTTTTGTGGATCTGGTTCATAGGTGACAGCTGTGTTAGACTTAGGATCGCTTGGTTTTGGCGGTGTATAGCCTTGACTTGGGTCTTCTGGTACTTTTGGTTCTAATGGCTTGTCCCCAATTTTTGGTGTATAGCCTGGCACATATGGAATCACTCCTGGTGTCGGATCACCGGGTTGGGTTGGATCAGTAGGATGGTTTGGATAAGGGATTGGGTCAATTGGAGTTTCTCCTGATGGGAGATTTGGTACCCAAGTCCCAATCTTAGTATAAACCACTTCTTCTTGAATATCTTCAGTTGTAGCTGTTACTTCACGTTCTCCAACTTCCGCTCTATCTGCTATATAGCCTGATAGGACTGGCGATGCGACTTTGTTTAAGGTTTGTGCTTTACTCCATTTACCATAGGTCGTCTCTCCTGTAACAAGGTTGAACTTGACTTCACGGTTGAATGTTGCTGTATCTGTAACTGTTGCATGTGCTTCAGATGGAACTTCTACACCATCCACAAGGTCTTTTTTCACGTATGTAATCGTACGTGTTACAGTTTTACTGTCAGTATCTATGCTGATTGGTTCTTTAACAACTATCTTATAGGTCTGAGATGGTTCTCCCGTAGTAGCATCATCTACTCTATCGTACTTGGTAGTTGTCGTGATAGGATTGGTGTTCTCCACAGTATAACCACGTTGTTTCAGGGCTTTTATCTTGTTATCAACTTTAGTTTTATCATCATCCTCAACTACTTGGTCGGATACGCCACTAAATTCCAGCTTTTCTTTTGGCATTTCCACTTCTTTCCCTGTCGTGATATTGACAACCTTGATCAGGATTTTTTGTGGATTTGGCACATACTCTATCTCTTTATTCTTCTTAGGATCACTAGGTATTTCTGGCACCTTGTATCCCTTTTTAGGATCATTTGGATCCAATGGTTCTAATGGTTTTAAAGGATTCGTATCTGGATTTTCTGGTTGTGTTGGATCCGTAGGTACTTTTGGTGTGTAGCCTGGTACATATGGAATAACTGGTGGTGTTGCTGGAGTTTCAGGTGTCCCTGGATCTCCTGGCTGAGGATTTGGTGTCTCTCCTGGAGTCTCAGGTGTTGCTGGATAAGTTGGAGTTTTCGGCTTGGTTGGATCGTCTGGGTCATTCGGATATGGAATCGGTGTCGGTATTTTTTGATCCGGAACTTTTGGCACCCAAGACCCTATTTTAGTATATACAACTTTTCTTGTGATATTTGTGACTGCCCCTGCCTCAGTAGGTTTTGGAGCATCTTGCCCTTCTACTTGTTTAATATCCGCTACATAGCCAGTTTTTAATGGTGTATCGACTGCTGGTAATTTACTAGCTGGATGGCTTTCATCCGTAGCTGCCGTCCATTCCCCATAAGTGATTTTTTTAGTGACCAAGTTATATGTTGCAGTACGTTTGAATAGAACCTTATCTATCTTATTTGCTATTCCACTTGGCTCCTCAGTTCCATCTGGACTTTCTTTCTTAACATAAGTAATTGTTCTTGTTACTTCTTTTTCTAAGTCAGATTTTGCTAAGCCAGTTGCTGGCCATTTTGGTCCTTCTGGAATATCAGGGTCAATCGGTGTGTCTGGAGTTGGCGGTTCTGTTACTTCTTTTGTACGTTCTTGTACTGTAATCGTATAAGACTGCGTTGGCTCTTGTCCATCTACATCCTCTTTGTCATCACCTTTTCTTGACTCAGGTGTTCCATTTGTAAAGGTATTGCTAACAATCTCATAACCTGCTTTTTTCAAGGCAGCAACTTTGGCATCAACATCTGTTGATGGGAATTCTTCGCCTACTTCTGTTTCAAGGTTGAGCTTATGTTCTGTTAATTCAACAGTTGTGCCTCCATCTTGTTGTTTCATCACATGAACAACCGCTTTTGCTTTGGCTGGCTCCCCTTCTTCGTAGACAAAGGTTACAATCTTATCAGCTGAAGTTACTGAGCCTGTAACAGCTGCTGAATCTTTATCTAGTCCATCCTTTAAAGATCTTTTAAGGCGGTATTTTTTATCGGTAGTAGTAATCCCACGTAATTTCTTACTTGTTACATCGTAGCTTGACCCAATAAGGGCTTCTTTTTCTACAAGGTAGGTACCATTATCAGATTTTTCTCCAACTTTTTTAGCTTCTTCATCAGATAGTGGTATATCTTGTCCGTTTTCATCGACATAACGAACCTTTACATTACCTGAAATAGATTTTCTAACTTCCGATGTTTTCTTGCTCTTATCTATTTTTTCCTTTATCTTATCCCCTTCTTCTTTCGGGATTTTCTTCTCTTTCACCTGTTTATCAATGATCCGTTTGGCTACCTCTTTAGATGGTTCAACGGTATCTTGGATAACAGAAAAGTCAGCTAGGATAGGCAAGTTGTACTGAAGTCTTGAACTTAGGGTGTTAACACCAACACGTTTTTCGTTTTCAGCAAACACTTGTACTTTATAGAATACAACGTCTTTGCCTAGTGGAATATCTCCTGTTGAGAAGTAGCCACCTTTACCTAGTTTTTCCTTATCGCCATCAATTGCTTTTGTAATTTCTTCTGATAATTTTTCATCAGAAATAACCCCATCACGCGAAACATTATCTTTTTCAACAAAGTAGTTAGTGAATTTTTTAGAACCATCTTGTGCCTCCAAGGCAAGTTTATTGGTCCGTATTTTATTATATTCATCTTCCGTTAGCACACTTCTGCCAGGATACCCTGTAGCTTCCATGTGTGAACCAAGGATTTTTGCTTCTGTACCGTTTCTAGCTTCCATGTAAGTATAAGCATTTGTGGATCCAATGGCTGATTTTAGCCCAGAAATTTCTTGATTAAGCTTAGTTTTTTGAGTTTCATCCGTATTCGTCTTTAACAGAGCTTCTTTTTCCGTGAGCTTAGCCTTAAGTTGTGCACGATGAGTCTTCACTTTTTCTGGATCTGTGACCAGCTCTAATTGATCTGTATCACCATGATAGATAATTTTTTTCGCAGTTGGTAATATAAAGTCAAATAATTTATAGACACGGTCTGGGTCTTTAGACTTAGTTAATGTTGGGTTGTCTGGATATGTTTCACCGCTTACTTCCCATATTGGAGAGTCTTTCTTAACCTCCGAATCCTTCATTTTTTTTAATACACCATTTAGGGCATTTGCATACGTAGCATAACTAGTTATTAAGTTAGTTTCATTTTTAAATTTTTTTTCGTTCAATTTCTCCTTATATATCGGTAATTCAACTATCGCTTCTCCTTTTTCAGCAAGTTCTTTTTCAATAGCAGATTTTACAGTGTTCCTTTGTTGCACAGTTACTCTCTTAGTTTCTGGATGTTCTCTTTTATATCGTTCGTCTGCAAGAGCATTAACTTTTTTCGTGTACTCGTCCTTTAAATGTTTTTTAATTACGGCATTAACCTCACTTAAATCAACACCTTGACTGTAGCGTTCTTCATTTTCTACTACTCCGTCAATTCGGTTGATAGTGTGGTCATAGATAGTTTCTTCTTTAGTTGCATTGTCAGTCTCACCTTTTTTGATGGCTGTAACCACGATACGGTAGGTTCCTTTTGACCCTTCAAAGTCTGAGATATAACCTGTCACAAAGTCGATTCTCAGACGACTTCCATATTTGGTAGAGAAGGCAGTGAAGGTTTTTTCCATCCCATTGAAACCTTCAACGTTTGGAGAGTGTTGAAGCTGATCGTCTCTCTCTTTCACAGGTAAGTTGGCAAGATTAGCTTTATTCTCATCTCTATTTGCCGTTTTTGGGTCATATTTAGTACCATCTTGTGCTTTATCAGTACGGTTGGCACGTGTACGCCCTTTAGCAAGCATGAGCATATACTTGAAGCGACGGTCTAGGGCTTGTTCGTGAACATAGATTTGGTCAAGGGCGTTAGAACCCAGCATACCACCTTCTTGACGTTTTCCATCTTTGTCGGTGTACCAACCAGTGAAGTAGCCCTGCGCATTTTTCTTACCAATGGCGAAGGTACCGCCGTTTATAGCTTTCCAACCACCAAAAGAGTCGATTTCACGAATTTCACCATCTTTTAGTTTCTCACCGTCTCCATCTTCACTAACTTTGCCATCTTTAAACCTAAGCGCATCTCCTAGGGTATCCATATTTCTTAGATAGGAGCGCTCGTTATTTTGGAAGTCATCCGGCATGTTTTGGATGATTTTGTACATGTACTCAACCGTAGCATTTTTACCAGGATCTTCAAATTTTAGATTGGCATTCTTATCATCAGCGCCCTCTTGTCCCTCTTTGGGTACACTTACCCCAGGTTGATCGTCTTTTACTGTCTCACCCTTACGATTGGCATCCAGTACAGGTGAGTTTTCACCTGTTGGCTGATTGTCTCCTGATTCAGTCCCTGTATTGCCAGCTGGTGTCTCTCCTGTATCCCCATCAGGTAATTCTCTTTTACTACGAGGACGAGGTTTCGTACTTTCTGGATCTACTAGCGGATTTTCAGCTACGGGAGCACTATAGGTGCTTGCTGTTGCGTCAGTATTATCGAGGCTAGGCTTGTTTCCTGTCTCTCCATTTCCAGACCGCTTTGGATCTGTCGGGTTTGCTGCCCTCTCAGCTTCTCTAGCCGACTCCATACCATCAGCATGAGCAATCCCAGCTCCCATCAAAAGATAGAGCGCCCCAATGACAACACTAGCCGCACCGACACTCACTTTCCGTATACTGTATTTTAATTGTTTTTCTGGATGATTCATTCTTACACTCCATATATATATATATATATATATTGTGCCCTATTACTTCTTATATAATAGAATACAATTTCATGAACATATTATACACCAGTCGGCTTGAAATTTCAAACTTTTTGAATGGAAAACTAGGAGATGGACGACTCTTTTTGCCAAAACCAAAGGGAGGCTAGGAGTCCCTCATCAGTAAGTCAACAGCAAAGATGAAGTCCCATCAGCCTTGCCCTGTCGTGTACCTCTGATGGACTTGCTTCCTCCTATCAGCAAGCTCAGTCCTGCGCTTTGAGACTCTTCGAACATCTCTTCAAACCACGTCAGCGTCGCTTCATCCACAACCTCAAAACCATGTTTTGAGCAACCTGTGGCTAGCTCCCTAGTTTGCTCTTTGTTTTTCATTCCCAGCTTGCTTTTAGATTTCCATTAACTTTTACACTTATTTCTTTAAAAATGAGACAATTTGGCATTTTTTCTACTCTTTTTCTACTTTTTCCGAATAAATAGATAGAAGCAGTGAATCTAGTGAGCCTAGA
>NZ_JBBJZX010000058.1:0-12652 GCF_038148935.1 Streptococcus pseudopneumoniae
AGTATAAAAATGTCACATAAGACAAGACGTATTATTAGGAAGAGGATATGTTCCCAGCTATTTTTATTCAGAAATTGCTCTCTAATATTTCTTTAAAAAGTTCATCTAGTGAAACTATAAATAGGAAGAGAAAAAGCTAGCCCTTCTCAAGTTTTATCTAGTTTCCAAACTATAGTATTTACTGGAAATCTAAAGAAAATATCAGAAAAATTCAGCAAACGTTTTCTTCTTATTTTCTTGACTTTTTTGCTGATTTGTGCTTGACTTTTACTTGAAATTTGATAAACTATAGACAAATAGGAAAACGTATTCATTTAAAAACGGAGGAATAAGGAATGAATCAAGAAAAACGTTTGCATCGCTTTGTCAAAAAGTGTGGACTCGGTGTGTGTAGTGCTGTTGTTGCGGCCTTTTTATTGAGCGCTCAGGGAGTAGCTTTGGCTACAGAGCAAGGGAATCGTCCAGTTGAGACAGAAAACATCGCTCGTGGAAAACAAGCTAGTCAAAGTTCTACTGCTTATGGAGGAGCTGCTACACGAGCAGTGGATGGTAATGTTGATAGTGACTATGGGCACCATTCTGTAACGCATACAAACTTTGAAGACAATGCTTGGTGGCAAGTCGATCTTGGAAAAACAGAGAATGTTGGAAAAGTTAAACTTTACAATCGTGGAGATGGGAATGTAGCTAATCGTCTTTCTAATTTTGATGTTGTTTTGTTAAATGAAGCAAAACAAGAAGTTGCTCGTCAACACTTTGATAGTTTGAGTGGGAAGCCAGAACTTGAAGTTTTCTTCACAGCCAAAGGCGCTCGTTATGTAAAAGTGGAGTTGAAAACTAAAAATACCCCATTGAGCTTGGCAGAAGTGGAAGTATTTCGTTCAGCAACAACTCAAGTTGGACAGGATAGAACTGCACCAGTAGTAGATCAAACATCAGCATTGAAAGACTACCTTTTTGGCTTAACTTATAATCCTTTAGATATTTTAACTCGCAAGGGAGAAACCTTAGAAAATCGCTACAACACAAGTGCTAAGGAACAAAATGGAGAGTTTGTCGTTGTAGAAAAAATCAAGA
This sequence comes from Streptococcus pseudopneumoniae, assembly GCF_038148935.1. Taxonomy (GTDB): domain Bacteria; phylum Bacillota; class Bacilli; order Lactobacillales; family Streptococcaceae; genus Streptococcus; species Streptococcus pseudopneumoniae_U. Next base: position 1,078 of record NZ_JBBJZX010000058.1, read on the forward strand.
AAACCCTCTCTACAGGCACAGCAGATGTTTCCATCAATGGAAATCAAAATGTCTTCCTAGGTGGCTTGTATAAAGCAAACCAAAATCTGCTAGAAAATCAGCCAGAATTGATTAGTCTTGCCCGTGCAAAGGGGACAGTCAGCGTCGATTTACCTGGTATGATTCAGTCTGACAGCCGAATTGAAGCAGATCCTACAACTAGTGGTATGCAGTCTGCGATGAATACCTTGGTTGAAAGATGGACAAAGAATTACTCATCTAGCCATTCCGTTCCTGCCCGTGTTCAGTATGAATCAACTACAGCCTATAGCATGAATCAATTGAAAGCAAAATTTGGTGCAGACTTTGAAAAAGCAGGTGCACCGCTCAAGATTGACTTTGAGGCTGTGCAAAAGGGTGAAAAGCAAATTGAAGTTGTAAACTTTAAACAAATCTACTATACAGCGACATTTGATGCACCGACCAATCCAGCGGCTGTATTTGACAAGAGTGTGACACCTGAAGATTTAAAACAAAGAGGTGTTGATTCACAAACTCCACCTGTATATGTATCAAACGTTTCTTACGGACGTCAAATCTATGTTAAGTTTGAGTCAGCAAGTAAGTCTACTGAATTAAAAGCAGCTATTAATGCGGTTATTAAAGGCGCAACAATTGCTCCAAATTCTGAATGGAGCCGTCTATTGAAGAATACTTCTGTAACAGCGGTAATTGTAGGAGGTAATGCTAGCGGTGCCGCCAAAGTTGTCACAGGAACAGTCGAAAACTTGAAGGAACTCATCAGAGAAGGAGCTAACTTTAGCGCTCAAAGTCCAGCTGTGCCAATCTCATATAAGACTGCCTTCCTAAAAGATAATGCCCAAGCAACTTTACAAAATAGTACAGACTATATCGAAACGAAGGTTACTTCTTACAAAAATGGCTTCTTGAAACTTCATCATAAGGGTGCTTATGTTGCGCGTTACTACATCTATTGGGATGAAATTACATATGATGAACAAGGAAATCCAGAAATCCGTTCACGTCAATGGGAAGATAACGGAAAAAACAGAACTTCAGGCTTCCAAACAGAGATTCAATTTAGAGGAAATGTCCGTAATCTTCGCATCAAGGTTCAAGAAAAGACAGGTCTTGTATGGGAACCATGGCGTACAGTTTACAACCGCACAGACTTACCACTAGTACAACAACGTACAATTACACATTGGGGAACAACTCTAAACCCTAAAGTTGATGAAAAAATTGTGAATGAGTAACGATTTGATTTACTTGATTCGATAGTAAACAGTGAAGAGGAGGAACTTCGATTTCTCCTCTTTTATGATTGACTTTTGAGAGAATGAAAAGATGAAAAGGGTAACTTCTATAGCAGATTGAAACTAGAATAGTACGTTGTTGCTATTAAAACATTTCTAGAAATTAAGTTGACTTTCCCAATAGATTTGTTCATGTCTTATTTCAATTCAATATAAAACTAACTTCCAGTTTTCCACAACCTAGCTTTTAGTATGAGAAAAACGCGTTGTTACAGACATAAGGAGCTTTTTGAGAAGTGGGCAATCCGTGCAATCAGATTTGATGGATGTTGGATGCATGATGCGATTGCGCTTGATTTCTTTTGAAATCGTTGACGGGTCTTTTCCCATCTTCTCAATGATGGAACGGAAAGTCTCACACTTAATTCCACCATAAAAATTCGTTTTAGACTAATTTCCACTTTGGTTAGGCAAGTGGAAGTTACTTTGAGAAGTTAGCAGAGCTAAAATTAAGAATAAAAAAGAAAAATATCTTGACAAGCAAGGGAAAATTTTGTTACAATAATAGACGGTACTTTTTACTTTTGGTCTCTCAAGAGTGTACAGGGACGTGCTGACAAATGTTGCAAAAGTACACACAGATGATAGCTGTCACCAAGTGTATCATCACCAAAAATAAAAAAACACAGGAGAATGTAGATGCCTACAATTAACCAATTGGTTCGCAAACCGCGTAAATCAAAAGTAGAAAAATCTAAATCACCAGCTTTGAACGTTGGTTACAACAGTCATAAAAAAGTTCAAACAAACGTTTCTTCACCACAAAAACGTGGTGTTGCAACTCGTGTTGGAACAATGACACCTAAAAAACCTAACTCAGCCCTTCGTAAATTCGCTCGTGTACGTTTGAGCAACCTTATCGAAGTTACTGCCTACATCCCAGGTATCGGACACAACTTGCAAGAACACAGCGTGGTGCTTCTTCGTGGTGGACGTGTAAAAGACCTTCCAGGGGTACGTTACCATATCGTCCGTGGTGCACTTGATACTGCAGGTGTTAACGATCGTAAACAAGGCCGTTCTAAATACGGTACTAAACGTCCAAAAGCATAAGGAAAGGGGATAAAGAGAAATGAGTCGTAAAAATAGAGCTCCAAAACGTGACGTATTGCCAGATCCGCTTTACAATTCACAACTAGTTACTCGTCTTATCAACCGCGTTATGCTTGATGGTAAACGTGGTACAGCTGCTTCAATCGTTTACGGTGCCTTTGAGCAAATCAAAGAAGCTACTGGAAACGATGCACTTGAAGTATTTGAAACAGCTATGGAAAACATCATGCCTGTACTTGAAGTACGTGCACGTCGTGTTGGTGGTTCTAACTACCAAGTCCCAGTTGAGGTTCGTCCAGAACGTCGTACAACACTTGGACTTCGTTGGTTGGTAACAATCGCTCGTCTTCGTGGTGAACACACAATGCAAGACCGTCTTGCAAAAGAAATCTTGGATGCTGCTAACAACACTGGTGCAGCTGTTAAGAAACGTGAAGACACTCACCGTATGGCTGAAGCTAACCGTGCATTCGCACACTTCCGTTGGTAAGATAGGATGCGAAAGCGTTAAGAAAGTCCCAGAGAAAATAGGGAATCGAAGCAGGTTGCGATTGCAACCAATGAGATTCATCTTTTTCTCCAGACTTTTAGCTTGAGCTCAACTATATCATGATGCTAGGAACGGTAAGGATGTAAGGTGAAAATAGAAAACTGACGCAGTATTCGACGAATACAAGGAAGTTTATCTTTTTCACACAGCATCCCGTTCCGACTCAAATCGGCTAATTAACTTTAGCCCAGGTTCAAATTAGCTAAATCGATTAGTATTAGCTATAACTCAACTTACCAACTCGTAAGTTGAAACCAACAATATCATGAAAACATTGAGAACGGGTAGGTCCTGCCTATCCGTTTTTATTAAAATCGTGTTATAATAGAATAGAAATCAAAAATAAATAGGAGAAACAAACCTCATGGCACGCGAATTTTCACTTGAAAAAACTCGTAATATCGGTATCATGGCTCACGTCGATGCTGGTAAAACAACTACAACTGAGCGTATCCTTTACTACACTGGTAAAATCCACAAAATCGGTGAAACTCACGAAGGTGCGTCACAAATGGACTGGATGGAGCAAGAGCAAGAGCGTGGTATCACGATCACATCTGCTGCGACAACAGCTCAATGGAATAACCACCGCGTAAACATCATCGACACACCAGGACACGTGGACTTCACAATCGAAGTACAACGTTCTCTTCGTGTATTGGATGGTGCGGTTACCGTTCTTGACTCACAATCAGGTGTTGAGCCTCAAACTGAAACAGTTTGGCGTCAAGCAACTGAGTACGGAGTTCCACGTATCGTATTTGCCAACAAAATGGACAAAATCGGTGCTGACTTCCTTTACTCTGTAAGCACACTTCACGATCGTCTTCAAGCAAACGCACACCCAATCCAATTGCCAATCGGTTCTGAAGATGACTTCCGTGGTATCATCGACTTGATCAAGATGAAAGCTGAAATCTATACGAACGACCTTGGTACAGATATCCTTGAAGAAGATATTCCAGCTGAATACCTTGACCAAGCTCAAGAATACCGTGAAAAATTGATCGAAGCAGTTGCTGAAACTGACGAAGAATTGATGATGAAATACCTCGAAGGTGAAGAAATCACTAACGAAGAATTGAAAGCTGGTATCCGTAAAGCGACTATCAACGTTGAATTCTTCCCAGTATTGTGTGGTTCTGCCTTCAAGAACAAAGGTGTTCAATTGATGCTTGATGCGGTTATCGACTACCTTCCAAGCCCACTTGACATCCCAGCAATCAAAGGTATTAACCCAGATACAGACGCTGAAGAAACTCGTCCAGCATCTGACGAAGAGCCATTTGCAGCTCTTGCCTTCAAGATCATGACTGACCCATTCGTAGGTCGTTTGACATTCTTCCGTGTTTACTCAGGTGTTCTTCAATCAGGTTCTTACGTATTGAACACTTCTAAAGGTAAACGTGAACGTATCGGACGTATCCTTCAAATGCACGCTAACAGCCGTCAAGAAATCGACACTGTTTACTCAGGTGATATTGCTGCTGCCGTTGGTTTGAAAGATACTACAACTGGTGACTCATTGACAGATGAAAAAGCTAAAATCATCCTTGAGTCAATCAACGTTCCAGAACCAGTTATCCAATTGATGGTTGAACCAAAATCTAAAGCTGACCAAGATAAGATGGGTATCGCCCTTCAAAAATTGGCTGAAGAAGATCCAACATTCCGCGTTGAAACAAACGTTGAAACTGGTGAAACAGTTATCTCTGGTATGGGTGAGCTTCACCTTGATGTCCTTGTTGATCGTATGCGTCGTGAGTTCAAAGTTGAAGCAAACGTAGGTGCTCCTCAAGTATCTTACCGTGAAACATTCCGCGCTTCTACTCAAGCTCGTGGATTCTTCAAACGTCAGTCTGGTGGTAAAGGTCAATTTGGTGATGTATGGATTGAATTTACTCCAAACGAAGAAGGTAAAGGATTCGAATTCGAAAACGCAATCGTCGGTGGTGTGGTTCCTCGTGAATTTATCCCAGCGGTTGAAAAAGGTTTGGTAGAATCTATGGCTAACGGTGTTCTTGCAGGTTACCCAATGGTTGACGTTAAAGCTAAGCTTTACGATGGTTCATACCACGATGTCGACTCATCTGAAACTGCCTTCAAGATCGCGGCTTCACTTGCTCTTAAAGAAGCTGCTAAATCAGCACAACCAGCTATCCTTGAGCCAATGATGCTTGTAACAATCACTGTTCCAGAAGAAAACCTTGGTGATGTTATGGGTCACGTAACTGCTCGTCGTGGACGTGTAGATGGTATGGAAGCACACGGTAACAGCCAAATTGTTCGTGCTTACGTTCCACTTGCTGAAATGTTCGGTTACGCAACAGTTCTTCGTTCTGCATCTCAAGGACGTGGTACATTCATGATGGTATTTGACCACTACGAAGATGTACCTAAGTCAGTACAAGAAGAAATCATTAAGAAAAACAAAGGTGAAGACTAATCTGTCCTCACTCTAGAAGGAAGTCACTTAGTGGCTTCCTTTTGTCTTTAGAAAATGCCTCTAAGTATGGTAAAATAGTAGAAGAATAATGTGAGGAAAATGAATGTCAAATAGTTTTGAAATTTTGATGAATCAACTGGGGATGCCTGCTGAGATAAGACAGGCTCCTGCTTTAGCGCAGGCTGATATTGAGCGAGTTGTGGTTCATAAAATTAGTAAGGTATGGGAGTTTCATTTCGTATTTTCTAATATTTTACCGATTGAAATCTTTTTAGAATTAAAGAAAGGTTTGAGGGAAGAATTTTCTAAGACAGGTAATAAAGCAATTTTTGAAATCAAGGCTCTGTCTCAAGAATTTTCAAATCAACTCTTGCAGTCCTACTATAGGGAGGCTTTCTCTGAAGGGCCATGTGCTAGCCAAGGTTTTAGGTCCCTTTACCAGAATCTGCAAGTTCGTGCTGAGGGCAATCAACTCTTTATTGAAGGCTCTGAGGCGATTGATAAGGAACACTTTAAGAAAAATCACCTTCCTAATTTAGCCAAACAACTTGAAAAGTTTGGTTTTCCAACTTTTAATTGTCAAGTCGAGAAGAATGATGTGCTGACCCAAGAGCAGGAAGAGGCCTTTCATGCTAAAAATGAGCAGATTGTTCAAGTGGCCAATGAGGAAGCGCTCCGTGCTATGGAGCAACTAGAACAGATGGCACCTCCTCCAGCGGAAGAGAAACCAGCCTTTGATTTTCAAACGAAAAAAGCTGCAGCTAAACCGAAGCTGGATAAGGCAGAGATTACTCCTATGATCGAAGTGACGACGGAGGAAAATCGTCTGGTCTTTGAAGGAGTTGTTTTTGATGTGGAGCAAAAAGTGACTAGAACAGGGCGTGTTTTGATCAACTTTAAAATGACGGACTACACTTCAAGTTTTTCTATGCAAAAGTGGGTTAAAAATGAGGAAGAGGCCCAGAAATTTGACCTTATCAAGAAGAATTCTTGGCTCCGAGTGCGTGGGAATGTGGAGATGAATAACTTCACACGCGATTTGACTATGAATGTGCAGGATGTGCAGGAAGTTGTTCACTATGAGCGGAAGGATTTGATGCCAGAAGGAGAACGGCGGGTTGAGTTTCATGCTCATACTAATATGTCGACCATGGATGCTCTACCAGAGGTTGAAGAAATCGTTGCGACAGCTGCTAAGTGGGGACACAAGGCGGTTGCCATCACGGACCATGGGAATGTCCAGTCCTTCCCACATGGCTATAAGGCGGCCAAGAAAGCGGGAATCCAGCTAATCTATGGAATGGAAGCCAATATAGTGGAGGACCGTGTCCCTATCGTCTATAACGAAGTGGGGATGGACTTGTCAGAAGCGACCTACGTGGTCTTTGACGTGGAAACGACGGGACTTTCAGCTATCTATAATGATTTGATTCAGGTTGCGGCCTCTAAGATGTACAAGGGGAATGTCATTGCTGAATTTGATGAATTTATCAATCCTGGTCATCCCTTGTCAGCTTTTACTACTGAGTTAACTGGAATTACAGATGACCATGTCAAAAATGCCAAGCCACTGGAACAAGTTTTGCAAGAATTCCAAGAATTTTGTAAAGATACGGTCCTAGTTGCCCACAATGCGACCTTTGACGTTGGCTTTATGAATGCCAACTATGAGCGTCATGGTCTTCCAAGGATTAGTCAGCCGGTTATTGATACACTTGAGTTTGCTAGAAACCTCTATCCTGAGTATAAACGTCATGGTTTGGGCCCTTTGACCAAGCGTTTTGGTGTGGCCTTAGAACATCACCACATGGCCAACTACGATGCGGAAGCTACTGGTCGCCTGCTTTTCATCTTTATCAAAGAAGTAGCAGAAAAACATGGTGTGACCGATCTAGCTAGACTCAACATTGATTTGATTAGTCCAGATTCTTATAAGAAAGCTCGGATTAAGCATGCGACCATCTATGTCAAGAATCAAGTAGGGCTAAAAAATATCTTTAAGCTGGTTTCCTTGTCTAATACCAAGTACTTTGAAGGGGTACCACGGATTCCGAGAACGGTTCTAGATGCCCATCGGGAGGGCTTGATTTTAGGATCAGCCTGTGCAGAAGGCGAAGTTTTTGATGCGGTCGTTTCTCAAGGTGTAGATGCGGCGGTTGAGGTGGCCAAGTATTATGACTTTATCGAGGTCATGCCACCAGCTATCTATGCTCCCTTGATTGCCAAGGAGCAGGTCAAGGATATGGAAGAACTCCAGACCATTATCAAAAGTTTGATAGAGGTTGGAGAACGTCTTAGCAAGCCTGTTCTGGCTACGGGAAATGTCCACTATATCGAACCGGAAGAAGAGATTTACCGTGAAATTATCGTCCGTAGTTTGGGACAGGGGGCTATGATTAACCGAACCATTGGTCATGGAGAACATGCCCAACCAGCTCCTATGCCAAAAGCCCATTTTAGAACGACCAATGAGATGTTGGATGAATTTGCCTTCTTGGGAGAGGAATTAGCTCGTAAACTGGTTATTGAAAATCCCAATGCCTTGGCAGAAATCTTTGAACCTGTTGAAGTTGTTAAGGGGGATTTGTACACGCCTTTCATCGACAAGGCGGAAGAAACGGTCGCTGAATTGACCTACAAGAAGGCCTTTGAGATTTATGGAAATCCGCTGCCAGATATCGTTGATTTGCGGATTGAAAAAGAATTAACCTCTATTCTGGGGAATGGATTTGCCGTGATTTATCTGGCATCGCAGATGCTGGTGCAACGTTCCAATGAACGGGGTTACTTGGTTGGTTCTCGTGGGTCTGTCGGATCTAGTTTTGTTGCGACCATGATTGGGATTACAGAGGTCAATCCTCTCTCTCCTCACTATGTCTGTGGTCAGTGTCAGTACAGCGAATTTATCACCGATGGTTCGTATGGTTCAGGATTTGATATGCCCAATAAGGACTGTCCAAACTGTGGTTATAAACTCAGTAAAAACGGACAGGATATTCCTTTCGAGACCTTCCTTGGTTTTGATGGAGACAAGGTTCCCGATATTGACTTGAACTTCTCGGGGGAAGATCAGCCTAGCGCCCACTTGGATGTGCGTGATATCTTTGGTGAAGAATATGCCTTCCGTGCAGGAACGGTTGGTACGGTGGCTGCCAAGACCGCTTATGGATTTGTCAAGGGCTACGAGCGAGATTATGGCAAGTTTTATCGTGATGCAGAGGTGGAACGTCTAGCCCAGGGAGCTGCTGGTGTCAAACGAACGACAGGCCAACACCCGGGGGGAATCGTTGTTATTCCGAACTACATGGATGTCTATGATTTCACGCCTGTTCAGTATCCAGCGGATGACGTGACGGCTGAATGGCAGACCACTCACTTTAACTTCCATGATATAGACGAGAACGTCCTCAAACTCGATGTACTGGGACATGATGATCCGACCATGATTCGGAAACTACAGGATTTGTCAGGGATTGATCCTAATGAAATTCCTATGGATGATGAAGGTGTGATGGCCCTCTTTTCAGGGACTGATGTGCTAGGGGTGACTCCTGAGCAAATCGGAACACCGACGGGTATGCTGGGGATTCCAGAGTTTGGGACCAACTTTGTACGTGGAATGGTAGACGAGACCCATCCGACAACTTTTGCAGAATTGCTTCAGCTGTCTGGTTTGTCCCACGGTACCGACGTTTGGCTGGGCAATGCCCAAGATCTGATTAAGCAAGGAATAGCGGACCTATCGACTGTTATCGGTTGTCGGGACGACATCATGGTTTACCTCATGCATGCTGGTTTGGAACCTAAGATGGCCTTTACCATCATGGAACGGGTACGTAAGGGCTTGTGGCTCAAGATTTCCGAGGAGGAGAGAAACGGCTACATCGAAGCCATGAAGGGCAATAAGGTACCAGAGTGGTATATCGAATCCTGTGGGAAAATTAAGTACATGTTCCCTAAAGCCCATGCGGCAGCCTACGTTATGATGGCCTTGCGTGTAGCTTACTTCAAGGTTCATCATCCCATTTATTACTACTGTGCTTACTTCTCCATTCGTGCTAAGGCTTTTGATATTAAGACTATGGGTGCAGGCTTGGATGCTATCAAGCGCAGAATGGAAGAAATCTCTGAAAAACGGAAGAACAATGAAGCCTCTAATGTGGAAATCGATCTTTATACAACTCTTGAGATTGTCAATGAGATGTGGGAGCGTGGTTTCAAGTTTGGCAAACTCGATCTCTACCGTAGTCAGGCGACAGAGTTCCTCATCGACGGGGATACTCTCATTCCGCCATTTGTAGCAATGGATGGTCTGGGAGAGAACGTTGCCAAGCAGTTGGTGCGAGCGCGTGAAGAGGGAGAATTCCTCTCTAAAACAGAATTGCGCAAGCGTGGTGGACTTTCCTCAACTTTGGTTGAAAAGATGGATGAAATGGGTATTCTTGGCAATATGCCAGAGGATAACCAGTTGAGTTTGTTTGATGAGTTGTTTTAAGGCCTTGGAGGGAAAAAAATGAAACTAAGAATTTTTGCGGAAGATAAGCCGGCTGAGAAGGTATTTGAATATCAATTAGAACTTGCTGATCAGACAATTCTTCTATCAACAGCACTCTTGTCAGGTGCTATTGCTTTAGCAGGATTATTCTCTGCTTTGAAAGAAAAATAAAAATAGAAAAGAGAAAATTACATGGTTTTACCAAATTTTAAAGAAAATCTAGAAAAATATGCGAAATTGTTGGTTGCGAACGGAATTAACGTGCAACCTGGTCATACTTTGGCTCTCTCTATCGATGTGGAGCAACGTGAGTTGGCTCACTTAATCGTCAAAGAAGCTTATGCCTTGGGTGCGCATGAGGTCATCGTTCAGTGGACAGATGATGTCATTAACCGTGAGAAATTCCTCCACGCACCGATGGAGCGTCTGGACAATGTACCAGAATACAAGATTGCCGAGATGAACTATCTCTTGGAGAACAAGGCTAGCCGTCTCGGAGTTCGTTCTTCTGACCCAGGTGCTTTGAACGGTGTGGACGCTGACAAGCTTTCAGCTTCTGCTAAAGCTATGGGACTCGCTATGAAGCCAATGCGCATCGCAACGCAATCCAACAAGGTTAGTTGGACTGTAGCAGCCGCTGCTGGACTTGAGTGGGCTAAGAAAGTCTTTCCAAATGCTGCGAGCGATGAAGAAGCAGTCGATCTCCTTTGGGACCAAATCTTCAAAACTTGCCGTGTCTACGAAGCAGATCCTGTTAAGGCTTGGGAAGAGCATGCAGCTATCCTCAAGAGCAAGGCTGATATGCTTAATAAAGAGCAATTTTCAGCTCTTCACTACACAGCTCCAGGGACCGATTTGACCCTTGGCTTGCCGAAGAACCACGTTTGGGAATCAGCTGGTGCAATCAATGCACAGGGCGAAGGATTCTTGCCAAATATGCCGACAGAGGAAGTCTTCACAGCGCCTGACTTTCGTCGTGCAGATGGTTATGTAACCTCTACAAAACCGCTTAGTTATAACGGAAATATCATCGAAGGTATTAAGGTGACCTTTAAGGATGGACAAATCGTAGATATCACTGCTGAGAAGGGTGATCAGGTCATGAAAGACCTTGTCTTTGAAAATGCGGGTGCGCGTGCCTTGGGTGAATGTGCCTTGGTACCAGATCCAAGCCCAATTTCTCAGTCAGGCATTACCTTCTTTAACACTCTTTTCGATGAAAATGCGTCAAATCACTTGGCTATCGGTGCAGCCTATGCAACTAGCGTTGTTGGTGGAGCGGAGATGAGCGAAGAGGAGCTTGAAGCTGCGGGGCTTAACCGTTCAGATGTTCACGTAGACTTTATGATTGGATCTAGTCAAATGGATATCGATGGTATCCGTGAGGATGGGACACGTGTACCACTCTTCCGTAAGGGAGATTGGGCAAATTAAGGAGATAATATGTTAGGAAGTATGTTCGTTGGTCTCCTAGTGGGATTTTTAGCAGGTACTCTAACCAATCGTGGAGAGCGAATGGGTTGCTTTGGGAAAATGTTTCTCGGTTGGATTGGTGCCTTTATAGGGCATTTGCTTTTTGGGACTTGGGGACCGATAATAGCAGGAACTGCCATCATTCCGGCAGTACTAGGTTCCATGATTGTCTTAGCGATTTTTTGGAGACGAGGAAGTTAATTTCCTAAATCTGATATTCAATGACAATCAAAGAGCAAACT
>NZ_JBBJZX010000059.1:0-12527 GCF_038148935.1 Streptococcus pseudopneumoniae
GACTGACTTCGTCAGTCTTATCTGCAACCTCAAAACAGTGTTTTGAGCAGCCTGCAGCTAGTTTCCTAGTTTGCTCTTTGATTTTTATTGAGTATCAGTGACTAACTCGTCAACTTTGATTTATCCAATAAAATTGAAAAGAATGGAAAAAAGGTTGCATTTATGATATAATTTATTTTAAAGACCTTATTAGAAATCTTGAAAGAGTATTGAAAACTTAGAATGAGAAAAATTGTTATCAATGGTGGTTTACCACTACAAGGTGAAATCACTATTAGTGGTGCTAAAAATAGCGTTGTGGCCTTAATTCCAGCTATTATCTTGGCTGATGATGTGGTGACTTTGGATTGCGTTCCAGATATTTCGGATGTAGCAAGTCTTGTCGAAATTATGGAATTGATGGGAGCAACTGTTAAACGTTATGACGATGTCTTGGAGATTGATCCAAGAGGTGTTCAAAATATTCCAATGCCTTATGGTAAAATTAACAGTCTTCGTGCATCTTACTATTTTTATGGGAGCCTCTTAGGCCGTTTTGGTGAAGCGACAGTTGGTCTACCGGGAGGATGTGATCTTGGTCCTCGTCCGATTGACCTACACCTTAAGGCGTTTGAAGCTATGGGTGCCACTGTTAGCTACGAGGGAGATAACATGAAGTTATCTGCTAAAGATACAGGACTTCATGGTGCAAGTATTTACATGGATACGGTTAGTGTGGGGGCAACGATCAATACGATGATTGCTGCGGTTAAAGCGAATGGTCGTACTATTATTGAAAATGCAGCCCGTGAACCTGAGATTATTGATGTAGCTACTCTCTTGAATAATATGGGTGCCCATATCCGTGGTGCAGGAACTAATATCATCATTATTGATGGTGTTGAAAGATTACATGGAACCCGTCATCAGGTGATTCCAGACCGTATCGAAGCTGGAACATATATTTCTTTAGCTGCTGCAGTTGGTAAAGGAATTCGTATAAATAATGTTCTTTACGAACATCTAGAAGGATTCATCGCTAAGTTGGAAGAAATGGGAGTGAGGATGACTGTATCTGAAGACAGCATTTTTGTCGAGGAGCAGTCTAATTTGAAAGCAATCAATATTAAGACGGCTCCTTACCCAGGTTTTGCTACTGACTTGCAACAACCGATTACCCCTCTTTTACTAACAGCTAATGGTCGTGGTACAATTGTCGATACGATTTACGAAAAACGTGTAAATCATGTTTTTGAACTAGCAAAGATGGATGCGGACATTTCGACAACAAATGGTCATATTTTGTACACAGGTGGACGTGATTTACGTGGGGCAAGTGTTAAAGCAACTGACCTGAGAGCTGGTGCAGCTTTAGTTATTGCTGGTTTGATGGCCGAGGGGCAAACTGAAATTATCAATATCGAGTTTATCTTACGTGGTTATTCTGATATTATTGAAAAATTACGTAATCTAGGAGCGGATATTAGACTTATTGAGGATTAAGCCGTAGAGGTGTTTATGAATATTTGGACCAAATTAGCAATGTTTTCTTTTTTTGAAACGGATCGCTTGTATTTGCGTCCTTTCTTTTTTAGTGATAGTCAGGACTTCCATGAGATAGCTTCGAATCCAGAAAATCTTCAATTTATTTTCCCGACTCAGGCAAGTCTGGAAGAGAGCCAATATGCGTTGGCCAATTACTTTATGAAGTCCCCTTTGGGAGTATGGGCTATTTGTGACAAGAAAACTGAAAAAATGATTGGTTCTGTTAAGTTTGAAAAGTTAGATGAAATCAAAAAAGAAGCAGAGCTTGGCTATTTTTTGAGAAAAGATGCTTGGTCGCAAGGATTTATGACAGAGGTTCTTAGAAAAATTTGTCAGCTTTCTTTTGAGGAATTTGGCTTAAAACAATTATCCATCATTACCCACCTTGAAAATGAAGCTAGCCAAAAGGTTGCTCTAAAGTCTGGATTCCGTTTTACTCGTCAGTTTAAGGGAAGTGATCGCTACACAAGAAAAATGCGGTATTATCTTGAATTTCGGTATGTAAAAGGAGAATTCAATGAGTAAGCATCAGGAAATTCTAAGCTATTTGGAGGAATTACCAGTAGGTAAAAGGGTCAGTGTTCGTAGCATTTCCAACCATCTGGGAGTCAGTGATGGAACGGCTTATCGCGCTATCAAGGAAGCTGAAAACCGTGGAATTGTGGAGACCCGTCCTAGAAGTGGAACAATTCGTGTTAAATCCCAGAAAGTTGCTATCGAAAGATTAACTTTTGCTGAAATTGCTGAAGTGACCTCTTCTGAGGTTCTGGCTGGACAAGAAGGTTTAGAGAGAGAATTTAGTAAGTTTTCAATCGGTGCCATGACTGAGCAAAATATCTTATCTTACCTTCATGATGGGGGGCTCTTGATTGTCGGAGACCGTACCCGTATCCAACTGTTAGCACTTGAAAATGAAAATGCCGTTTTGGTTACAGGGGGATTTCAGATTCATGATGATGTTCTTAAACTGGCCAATCAAAAAGGAATTCCTGTTCTGAGAAGCAAGCATGACACTTTCACTGTCGCGACCATGATCAATAAAGCCTTGTCAAATGTCCAAATCAAGACTGATATTTTGACAGTTGAGAAGCTTTATCGTCCAAGTCATGAATATGGTTTTCTGAGAGAGACAGACACTGTTAAAGATTATTTGGACTTGGTACGCAAGAATCGTAGCAGTCGTTTCCCTGTTATCAATCAACATCAAGTGGTTGTTGGGCTTGTTACTATGCGTGACGCAGGAGACAAGTCTCCCAGCACGACGATTGACAAGGTGATGACGCGCAGTATCTTCGTAACAGGGTTAGCGACCAATATTGCCAATGTGAGTCAACGAATGATAGCAGAAGACTTTGAAATGGTACCAGTTGTTCGAAGCAATCAAACCTTGCTTGGGGTTGTAACCAGACGAGATGTCATGGAGAAGATGAGTCGTTCCCAAGTTTCTGCTCTACCTACTTTTTCTGAGCAGATTGGTCAAAAACTTTCTTATCACCATGATGAAGTAGTGATTACAGTGGAACCCTTTATGCTAGAGAAAAATGGTGTTTTGGCTAATGGTGTATTGGCAGAAATTTTGACCCATATGACTCAAGATTTAGTTGTGAATAGTGGTCGCAATCTCATTATCGAGCAGATGCTGATCTACTTTTTGCAGGCTGTTCAGATAGATGATATACTGCGCATTCAAGCACGGATTATTCATCATACGAGACGATCAGCTATTATTGACTACGATATTTATCATGGTCACCAGATTGTTTCAAAAGCAAATGTAACCGTTAAAATTAATTAGAAACTAGGAGAAAAAATGATAACATTAAAATCAGCTCGTGAAATCGAAGCTATGGATAAGGCCGGTGATTTTCTAGCAAGTATTCATATCGGCTTACGTGATTTGATTAAGCCTGGCGTAGATATGTGGGAAGTTGAAGAGTATGTCCGCCGTCGTTGTAAGGAAGAAAATTTCCTTCCGCTTCAGATTGGGGTTGATGGTGCAATGATGGACTATCCTTATGCTACCTGCTGCTCTCTTAATGATGAAGTGGCTCACGCTTTCCCTCGTCACTATATCTTGAAAGATGGTGATTTGCTCAAAGTTGATATGGTTTTGGGAGGTCCTATTGCTAAATCTGACCTGAATGTCTCAAAATTAAACTTCAACAATGTTGAGCAAATGAAGAAATACACTCAGAGCTATTCTGGTGGTCTTGCAGACTCATGTTGGGCTTATGCTGTCGGTACACCGTCCGAAGAAGTGAAAAACTTGATGGATGTAACCAAAGAAGCTATGTACAAGGGTATTGAGCAAGCTGTTGTTGGAAATCGTATTGGTGATATTGGAGCAGCTATTCAAGAATATGCTGAAAGTCGTGGATACGGTGTAGTGCGTGATTTGGTTGGTCATGGTGTTGGCCCAACCATGCATGAAGAACCAATGGTTCCGAACTATGGTATTGCAGGTCGAGGACTCCGTCTTCGTGAAGGAATGGTCTTGACTATTGAACCAATGATCAATACAGGTGACTGGGAAATTGATACAGATATGAAGACTGGTTGGGCCCATAAGACCATTGACGGTGGATTGTCATGTCAGTATGAACACCAATTTGTCATTACGAAAGATGGACCTGTTATTTTGACTAGTCAAGGTGAAGAAGGGACTTATTAATAAAAAGTGAAAAGACTACTGGAAGTTTATTTTGATAAAAAATCTAGTAGATCTTTTTATAATAAAACGCATTGTATCAAGCTTTAAGTACCTGGTATAATGCGTTTTTCTGATTTTAAGATTTTTTTCAACTCTGTTTGTAACCACATCATAACAGAGGATCTAGGATTCAGGGCTTTCCTCCTATATACTATTAGTAAAGCAAAACTAGGGGAGAATATTTTAGTGTCGCAATCTATTGTTCGTGTAGAGGTTTTACGATATCGTTGTTTTGGTTTTAAAAAGATAAATGGAATTCTGTTTAACGTTCGTATTACCAATCTTAAATTTACTTTTTTATATTGAGGTATTGAGCTAGTTTATGAAAAAATTGAGTGAAAGAGTCGAGTGTTTTAGAAACCCACAGTGTAGTATTCTAGTTTCAATCCACTATATTTTGCTACTCCCCGTAAAGTTTCTATTTTCCCTGAATTCTGATATAATAGAAATATTGACTTCAAGAGTAAGGAAGAGAAGATGAACGCATTATTAAATGGAATGAATGACCGTCAGGCTGAGGCGGTGCAAGCGACAGAAGGTCCCTTGTTGATCATGGCAGGGGCTGGTTCTGGAAAGACCCGTGTTTTGACCCACCGTATCGCTTATTTGATTGATGAAAAGCTGGTCAATCCTTGGAATATCTTGGCCATTACCTTTACTAATAAGGCTGCGCGTGAGATGAAAGAGCGTGCTTATAGCCTCAATCCAGCCACTCAGGACTGTCTGATTGCGACCTTCCACTCCATGTGTGTTCGTATTTTGCGTCGGGATGCGGACCATATTGGCTACAACCGTAATTTTACTATTGTAGATCCTGGTGAACAGCGAACGCTCATGAAACGCATTCTCAAGCAGTTGAACTTGGATCCGAAAAAATGGAATGAACGGAGCATCTTAGGGACTATTTCCAATGCTAAGAATGATCTGATTGATGATGTTGCCTATGCTGCCCAATCTGGAGATATGTACACGCAAATTGTGGCCCAGTGTTATACAGCCTATCAGAAAGAACTGCGTCAGTCGGAGTCGGTTGACTTTGATGATTTGATTATGCTGACCTTGCGTCTTTTTGATCAAAATCCTGATGTTTTGACTTATTACCAGCAAAAATTCCAATACATCCATGTTGATGAGTACCAAGATACAAACCACGCTCAGTACCAACTGGTCAAACTCTTGGCTTCGCGCTTTAAAAATATCTGTGTGGTTGGAGATGCGGACCAGTCTATCTACGGTTGGCGTGGTGCTGATATGCAGAACATTTTGGATTTCGAGAAAGATTATCCCCAAGCCAAGGTTGTTTTGTTGGAGGAGAATTACCGCTCAACTAAAACCATTCTTCAAGCGGCCAACGAGGTAATTAAAAACAATAAAAACCGCCGTCCTAAGAATCTTTGGACTCAAAACGCTGAAGGGGAGCTCATCGTTTACTATCGTGCCAACGATGAGCAGGACGAGGCTGTATTTGTAGCCAAAACCATTGATGAACTTGGTCGGAGTCAAAACTTCCTTCACAAGGATTTTGCAGTTCTCTATCGTACAAACGCTCAATCTCGTACCATTGAAGAAGCTCTGCTCAAGTCAAATATCCCTTATACTATGGTTGGTGGAACAAAGTTCTACAGCCGTAAGGAAATTCGCGATATTATCGCTTATCTCAACCTCATTGCTAATTTGAGTGACAATATCAGTTTTGAGCGTATTATTAACGAGCCTAAACGTGGAATTGGGCCAGGCACTGTTGAGAAAATCCGTGACTTTGCAAATATGCAAGACATGTCCATGCTGGATGCTTCTGCTAATATCATGTTGTCTGGTATCAAGGGTAAAGCAGCCCAGTCTATCTGGGATTTTGCAAATATGATGTTAGATTTGCGGGAGCAACTGGACCAGTTAAGCATTACTGAGTTGGTTGAGGCTATTCTAGAAAAAACAGGTTATGTCGATATTCTTAACGCCCAAGCGACTCTAGAAAGCAAGGCTCGGGTTGAAAATATCGAAGAGTTTCTTTCTGTTACGAAGAACTTTGATGACACCTCTGATGGGCCAGAAGAGGAAACTGGTCTGGACAAGCTGAGTCGTTTCTTAAATGACTTGGCCTTGATTGCAGACACAGATTCAGGTAGTCAGGAGACATCAGAAGTGACCCTGATGACCCTGCATGCCGCCAAAGGTCTCGAGTTTCCAGTTGTCTTTTTGATTGGGATGGAAGAAAATGTCTTCCCGCTTAGTCGTGCAGCTGAGGATCCAGATGAATTAGAAGAAGAGCGCCGTCTAGCCTATGTAGGAATTACGCGTGCAGAGAAAATTCTCTATCTGACAAATGCCAACTCGCGCCTGCTTTTTGGTCGTACCAACTACAACCGTCCGACTCGTTTTATTAACGAAATCAGTTCAGAATTGCTTGAGTATCAAGGATTGGCTCGTCCAGCAAATACAAGCTTTAAGGCATCTTATAGCAGTGGGGACCTTGCCTTCGGTCAAGGAATGAGTTTGGCTCAGGCTCTTCAAGAACGTAAACGCAGTGCTGCCCCAAAATCTATCCAGTCAAGCGGTCTCCCATTTGGTCAATTTACAGCTGGCACAAAAGCAGCGTCTAGTGAGACAAATTGGTCCATTGGTGACATTGCCCTCCACAAGAAGTGGGGAGAGGGAACCGTTCTGGAAGTTTCAGGTAACGGAGCTACTCAAGAATTAAAAATCAATTTCCCAGAAGTAGGTTTGAAAAAACTTTTAGCTAGTGTAGCCCCAATTGAGAAAAAAATCTAATTTTCCATCCTTCTCACGAATAATAAAGTGAGGAGGATTTTTATGTACAGTATTTCATTCCAAGAAGATTCATTATTACCAAGAGAGAGACTGGCCAAGGAAGGAGTTGAAGCGCTCAGTAATCAAGAGTTGCTAGCTATTTTACTTAGGACAGGAACACGTCAAGCTAGCGTTTTTGAAATTGCCCAGAAAGTCTTGAGCAATCTTTCAAGCTTAACGGATTTGAAAAAAATGACCCTGCAGGAAATGCAGAGTCTGTCTGGTATCGGACGTGTTAAGGCTATAGAGTTACAAGCTATGATTGAACTGGGGCATCGTATCCATAAATACGAGACCCTTGAGATGGAAAGTATTCTCAGTAGTCAAAAGTTGGCTAAGAAGATGCAGCAGGAATTAGGGGATAAAAAACAAGAGCACCTGGTGGCGCTCTATCTCAATACTCAAAATCAAATCATCCATCAACAGACCATTTTTATCGGTTCTGCCACTCGCAGTATTGCTGAACCGCGAGAGATTCTTCACTATGCCATCAAGCATATGGCGACCTCTCTCATCTTGGTTCACAATCATCCTTCGGGAGCGGTAGCCCCTAGCCGAAATGATGATCATGTCACTAAACTTGTTAAAGAAGCCTGCGACCTGATGGGAATTGTCCTTTTGGACCATTTGATTGTCTCTCACTCCAGTTATTTTAGCTATCGTGAAAAGACAGATTTAATCTAAAGTTTATTAACGACATAGTCAAAGAGGTTTTTATCTTTGGGGCGATTTTCAAATAGAAATTCTGGGTGCCATTGGACACCGAGAAAGGCGACATCATCCGTACTTATGACAGCCTCAATAATACCATCCTTAGGATCATAAGCCGCAATCTTTAAATTTGGTGCTAAATCCTTGATACTCTGGTGATGGAAGGAGTTGATATGGGAGATTTCTCCATAGATTTCTCGGAGAACAGTATCTGGTTCTGTCACCAAGCGTTGGGTTGTGTACTCAGCAGAAGAATCCTGCCAGTGATCTTCGATATCTTGGTACAAAGTTCCACCCATGGCAACGTTAAAGAGTTGTGTTCCACGGCAGACAGAAAAAATTGGCTTTTTCTGTTTAATAGCTTCCTTGATGAGGGCCAGTTCGAAGATGTCTCTTTGAAGGTGGTAGTCATCGCTATCAATGGTTTTGGGTTCACCATAGAATTTTGGATCAACATTTTGCCCACCTGTCAAGATGAGCTTGTCAATCATACTGATATAGTGGCAGGCCATTTCTTGATCACCAATCGGTAGGATGATGGGAATCCCTCCAGCGTCTTTAACGCCTTCAACAAAGCCTTTTGCTGCGTAGCTCATCATGATGTCATCATCTGGATGAGTTTTTTCGTTTCCTGTAATCCCTATAACTGGTTTTTTCATAAAATGATTTTCGCTTTCTAATCCTCTTTTCTCATGAAATAGAGGAGGGTTTGGAGTTCACTTGTCAAATCGACATACTGAACGACCACGTCCTTTGGTAAATGCAGATGGACTGGTGAAAAACTGAGAATTCCTTTCACGCCAGCATCCACCAAGAGATTGGCAACCTCTTGTGACTTGACGCTGGGAACGGTCAGGATAGCAGTTTTGACATCAGCATCCTTGATTTTATCCTTGATTTGAGAAATTCCGTAAATGGGAATCCCATCAGGAGTTTGGCTACCGACTTCAGGATGGTCATCCAGGTCAAAGGCCATGATAATCTTCATCTTGTTACGCTCATGAAAGCGGTAGTGGAGAAGGGCATGGCCCATATTTCCAATACCAACCAGCATGACATTGGTGATGGAGTTATCATTAAGCAAATCGGCAAAAAATGTCATTAGTTTTTTGACATCATAGCCAAAACCACGACGACCTAGTTCACCAAAATAGGAAAAATCACGACGTACGGTCGCTGAATCAATACCGATAGCCTCTGCAATTTGTTTAGAGTTGGCACGTTCAATCTTTTCTGCATGAAATCTCTTAAAAATTCGATAGTAGAGAGAGAGTCTTTTCGCTGTAGCCTTTGGAATAGCAGACTGTTTATCTTTCACAAAATCACAACCTTTCTATTCTTCTATTTTATAGAAACATTGTGAAAAAATCAACAAAAACAAGAAAAAACTAAGAAAAATCTTAGTTTTGATGTAAAAAATCTGCATGTGATAGAAAACGGTAGAGGTCTCCGACCAGACCCTGATAAACTTTCTGGCCATTAAAAGTCAGAGAAGTTACATAAAGTGTATCTGGCAGGGTCACACATCCTGACAAAGCCAGCATGAGTGCCTCATAATCTTCATACTTGAGAGTCCGCTCTACCTGGTAGCTATCTTTATAGGTCAGTTCAAACATATGAGACCTATCTTTCAGATTTTGTAAAGACACCACGTTCTACTAAGCTATCCATGAGGAAGTAGAATTTTTCCTGATGAATGTGGTGGTCTTTTGATTTGAAAATATCAACTAGACGAAGGCCAAACTTGTCAGTGATATTGATTTTAGCCCCTGTAAGTTCCTTGTTAATGATGATTTTGAGTTGGAAGCCTTCACCGCTGTTTGGCACTTTTTCCAAAAGGCGAGTTAGTTCGTAGTTACCAACCTTTGTTTCAAAAAAAGTGTTGTCCTTAAGGGTGAATTTTTTAACAGAAGGGCTAAGAGTGTAGTCGTAACGACAATTTTTTAACTGAATGGTTTTTTCAAATGCCATATGGCTAACCTCCGATAATTTCTTTTAAGGTTTTTGCGAGGGTTTGTAGGTCTTCAACAGTATTTTGTGGCGACAAACTGATACGAACGGATTCCTTCAAGCGTTCTGAATTTGCTCCGTACATAGCTTCAAGAACATGGCTGGATTGGACAATGCCTGCCGTACAGGCTGAGCCAGTAGAGATTGAAATGCCAGCTAAATCTAGCCGAAGGAGTAAGAGGTCATTTTTCTGGCCAGGAAATCCAATATTGAGAACATAAGGGAGATGATGTTCTCCTCTATTCAAGTAATATTGAATGCCCTCTAGTTCTGCCAGAAAGGCAGTTTCTAAATTTTGTACATGTTGAAAATGTTCTTCTTGCTTTTCTAAATTTTCTTTTAGGGCTGCAACCATGCCTACGATGGCAGCTAAATTTTCAGTCCCTGCACGTTTTTTCTGTTCTTGGTCTCCACCATGGAGATAGGAATCAAAGTCCATGCTAGATGCGTAGAGAAAGCCGATTCCCTTAGGACCATGAAATTTATGGGCAGAAGCAGTGAGAAAATCAATGCCCAATTCTTCTGGGTGTATAGGGATCTTACCAATAGCCTGAACTGCATCGACATGATAGGCGGCTGGGTGTTGCTTGAGTATTTGGCCAATTTCAGCAATGGGCAGTAGGTTTCCTGTCTCATTATTGGCAAACATGGTAGAAACCAAAATCGTATCGTTACGTAAGGCCTCTTGAATTTGCTGTGCCGTGATTTCTTGATTTTTTGGCTGGATAATGGTTGCTTCAAACCCAAAGTGTTGAACCAAGTAATCAATGGTTTCAAGGACAGCATGGTGCTCGATGGCAGTTGTGATGATATGTTTTCCTTGTTCTTGGTGACGAAGGCAGTAGCCAATGATGGCAGTATTGTTGCCTTCAGTCCCACCAGAAGTGAAAAAGATATGTTGAGGTTTTGTCCCCAGTAACTGAGCCAGTTCCTGACGGGCTTCTCGTAAGAGTTTGCCAGCTTGACGACCATGCCCATGGATACTAGATGGATTGCCATGGGTTTCTTGTAAAACCTTGGTCATAGCTGAAATAGCAACTGCTGACATAGGAGTCGTTGCAGCATTGTCCAAATAAATCAAAGAATCACCTTATTTCTTTTTGTTGTAAGCAAAGAGTGGGCTGACTGGTTTTCTTTCGTGAATACGGACGATGGCATCACCAATTAACTCACTAGCAGTGATGTAGCATACGTTTTTAGGAGTTTTTTCTTTTGTTGCTACTGAATCAGTCACAAGAATTTCTTTAATCTTAGTATTATTAAGAAGTTCAGCAGCACCTTCAACGAAGAGACCGTGGCTAGAAACAGCATAAATTTCTGTAGCCCCTTCACGTTCAACGATTTTAGCAGCTTCAGAGAAGGTACGTCCTGTATTCAGAATATCGTCAATTAAGATAGCTTTTTTACCTTCAACATCACCGATGATATAGCCTTCGTTGCGAGTTGCATCGTCTTGTGGGTAATCGATAATGGCGATAGGAGCATCAAGATATTCAGCCAAGCTACGAGCGCGTTTGACACCTGAATTTTTAGGGCTAACGACAACAACATCTGAACCAAGTAGGCCCTTATCGCAGTAATGTTTAGCAAATAGTGGAACTGTGTAGAGGTTATCGACAGGAATATCAAAGAAACCTTGAACTTGGACAGCATGCAAATCAAGCGTCAGGACACGGTCAACCCCAGCTTTAACAAGCATATTAGCCACTAGTTTAGCTGTAAGTGGCTCACGAGGTGAAGCAATACGGTCTTGACGTGCATAGCCAAAATATGGAAGGACAACGTTGATACTGTGGGCACTTGCGCGAACACAAGCATCAACCATGATCAACAATTCCATTAGGTGGTTGTTAACAGGGAAACTTGTTGATTGGATGATGTAAACATCATAACCACGGACACTTTCTTCGATATTTACTTGGATTTCTCCGTCTGAAAATTGACGTGATGATAGTTTTCCAAGTGGGACACCAACAGCTTGTGCAATTTTCTGTGCAATCTCTTGGTTAGAGTTGAGTGCGAAAAGTTTCATGTTTTTTCTATCTGACATTATAGACCGTCCTCTGTAAACTTTTTAAATCCTAGCTATATCTGCCTAGCCTATATGAACTGGGATTTTTGTATTTTATCTTTTCTATTTTACCAAAAAATAGAGATTATTTCAGCTATTTTTCATGCTTTTGACAAATCGAACCAATTTTGAAGGAGCTTTTTGATAAGCAATCTGATTTTCATCTAAAAATTGCTGGAAATCCTGTTTGCCTTGCTCGTGATTTTCCACTTCAAGCTCCAATTCGTAATCTGTAATATCAAAGTACTGACTTTCATCTAGTGCCATGAGACCAATAGCTGTCTTCATTTCATAGCGAAGCGTTGTTAGACAACCAAGTACCTGCCAGTTCTTGCTTTGGATGCCATGTTTCGCCAATTCATCCAGTACTAGCCCTTGAGGAAGTTCTTCCTTAGACAGATAGTTTTCAGCATCTTTTAGTTGCAATTTTTGGTTGTATTCCATGTTTCCAACACTCTGCGGGACTTTGAGTGTCAATTCTGCCCAGTCTTCAAAGATTCGAATGCGCATAGCAATTTTCTTTTCTCGCAGTTCAAAATCAGGTGTGTCCATGTAGTGGTTTTTTTGAAGAACAGGAGTGACGTCTGTGAACTGGTCTTTTAGACGATTGTATTCATCTTTTTTCAATAGTGTTTTCAATTCAATTTCTAAATGTTTCATTTTTCTTACCTTTTCTTTATCGTTGAAAGCGGA
>NZ_JBBJZX010000060.1:0-12343 GCF_038148935.1 Streptococcus pseudopneumoniae
GCTAGATTTACTGCTACTATCTATTTATTCGGAAAAGAAATGAATTATAAAGATATTTTATCTCGTTTCAACTAAAATATGAGCTTGATCAATCAGTTGTCCATCAACAGTCAGATTTAGATAAAAATCTAAAGTCTTATCAGCAGCAAAATACAGGGTTGGTATGCTCAAGTCTTTTTTGCTTTCCCCAGCTTGGAATTGAAGGACTTGAATTTCGTCCTGATAGGCGACACCATGGACACCTGTCCCCGGTTGAATCGAAATCTTAGCCTCTAAAGAGGAGCCACTTTCGCTACGTTCAATCCTAAAATGAAGAGCCTCTCCCTTTGTCACAGTTAAACTTTTTTCTGCAAATGCTAGTCCCTGAACAACTTCTTTTTTTGATAAGCTAGGAGTTTTATAGAGGGAAATCTTGGTCAATACAGGAATAGATTGTACCTCTGTAATCATCACGCGCACCTTCTGTGCCTCTACTAGCGGCCCTCGCAGGAGGCGCTTATGCCCAACTGTAAAGCCCATGACAAATTCCTGCCAGACGCCGTCCACCTCTATTTTCACATGAAAAGCAGCGATTCGTTGCCCTAGCTTCAAATCTTCTCTTAACTCAATTACATCAAAAGTTTTAGGAGATCCTAGGTCGAGTTCTAGCTGGATGGGCAAGTCTGCATCGCTTGCCCATGAACTAGTCTCAAGGCCATCTGTCAGATGATGACAGGCAAAGTCTGCGGAAAGAGCTGGACCAGATACCTTGGCTCCCAGAGCCAAATCTTCTTTATAGAGCTCATTGCGACAGGCCGCAAATTCATAGAGGCGTTCAATATCCTTTGCATCAAAGAGCCCAGCTTGATTCGGCGGAATATTAAGCAAGAGTGGAGTTCCTCGCCCTACTGAGTGAAAGTAGATTTCGACTAACTCCTCGAGAGACTTAGGATCCTGATCCTCATGGTAGAACCAGCCTGGCCTGATGGAAACATCTGCCTCACCGATTGAAAAAATAGTGCCCGAGGGATCTCCATGCTGAAGATAGTCCAGCTCTGCTTCTGTTCCTAGTTTGTCAGGATTCACCTTTTGCCATAGGGGATCACCTGCATACCCTCGTTCATTGCCAATCCAGCGGATACTAGTACCTTCTGTTGAAAAAATTAAGCAATCGCCCTGCAGTTCACGAATGGTTTCAAACCATTTTTCAAATTCATAATTGACCTTTTGAGCGCCCTCTCCTCTGGCACCATCCATCCAGACCTCAGCAAATTTCCCTCCATTTCCATAGGCAGGATTTGATAAGATTTCCTTCAGCTGAGCCAGATAATAGGCATTATAGTCCGCTTCTCGGTCCACATGATAGAGGGGGCTGTGGGCGTCCCACGGCGATAGGTAGACCCCCATATCCATATCAAATTCTGTGGCAGCTTGGGATACTTCAAGGAGCAAGTCCCCTTCTCCATCCCTCCAAGGACTGGCCTTGACCGAATAATCTGTATGGGCTGTCGGATAAAGGACAAAGCCATCGTGGTGCTTGACCACCAAAATCAACTTCTTAAAGCCCGTTTCCTTGAGCACACGAACCCACTCACGCGCATCTAACCTTGTCGGGTTAAAGCGTTCAGGATCCTCCTGACCTGTCCCCCATTCCTGGTCATAAAAGGTATTGGGCCCAAAATGTATAAATGCTGCTAGTTCATCCTCTAAATAAGCTAGCTGGGCCTGACTAGGCAAGGGGCCATGCGGTTTTATTTCTCTTACCATATTACTTCCTATCTACATTTTTCTTTACTTTTTTGGCATGTACTTGCAATTCTGTTAACGCTAGAGGACTGCTCAAGCCTTCAAATCGAAGACGAAGGGCATAAGTCTCCACCTTGTCAAATTCAAAACGAAGCTCCTCATCCTTGTCGCTTGACACTTTTCGGATAGCTGATACAGGGCACCAATTCTCCTCTTGCTTGAGCAGGGAATCCTTATCCAAATGGTTGGGAGTCCGAGGCAAGCTAGGTTCATTCCCCACATAATAATCAATAAAGGCCGGCTCAACAGCCACATATTCTTGATTCTCAACATAATACAAGGTCAGGTTATCCACAAATCGTGGTTTTAAAATCCCTGCATCTCCAAAAAGAATGCCCACGCTGGCTTGCTCTGACTTGGTAATCCAAGTATTGGCTGTCGATTTTTTCCGAGCAATGACCTTGTCATTGAGGTAAGAGGCTGGGTGATTTGGCTCTGAGTGAGAAGCAAAGACCAGAGGCAGGTTGGATCCTGTCCACTGATTGGAAATAACTTCCCCATCTACACTGGCATCTGTCACATGAATGGTGACTGTTGCTGGCAACTCACAGCCCGCTACTTGCCCTGTGAGCACACATTCTCCTACCTGAGCATAGACTTGAGGATCGACTTCATCCCAAGTCACCTTGGCCGTATCTCGTCTGCCATCTGATAAGACTAGCTTGACTCGGTCTGGTAAGTGTGGGGCTTCCTTGACAAGCGTCCAGACCCTTTCAGGCTCAATAGCGCAAATCCCTTGGACACAAATCTGAGCAAAAGCCTTTAAATCCAAACCCTCTAGCTGACCAGATACCATAAACTCATGAAAGCTTGCTATATCTTCTTCGGAGATTGCCTCCCAAACAACCTTGACTCGTTTTGCACCCCTGAACTCATAGTCCACCAAAACTGAAGATGGCAGCTGTGGATAAGTTCCCTTATCTGTATACAAGCGAAGTGGTCGTACAGAAACTGCTTGCCCTAGTGAGGTATTTTCTGCCACCTGCAAATGAGTTTGATAGGTCTTCCCTTGATAAATGGCTCGTATAGCCAAGTCGCCTGCAGACAAGCAATGAAGCACTCCCTGCTTGATAATGGCGTGGGCACTACCACTCGTCTCCCAAATCACTTCACTATTCCCCACCTTGTTCACAGAGTTATCCACAGTTTGTGGATAAAGTCCAATGGCTGGGGAATCTCCTTCTTGTAATCCTGCCTGCTTGTCCACTCGAATCTCAAATAAGCGCTGATTTTTCACTAGCTGGCAATCAAAAGCCTCTCCCACTAAGAGATCAAAACTTGCTGGCTCTAACCCTCTAGCACTGGCTTTTACTCTCACTCGACCTGCCTGCTCCAAGCTCTGAACTAAGAGGACACCTCTGCCATGAAAGGCTTTCCGCTTAAACCGACCATTTTTCTGGGCTTGGTAACGTTCACGACTAGCCTGCCTACCATTATCCACACCTACAATACGAGCAGGGCCTTCAATTTTAAAATGAAGCTGATTGGAAGCAGTCGGCACCCAATTCCCAGCTTGGTCCAATACATCAAAATAGAGATAAAGGAGGTCTTGCCCATCTGGCTCCAGTTGTGATTTATCGGCATGTAACCCGATTTTGGCTGGCTTACCTGCAGTCACCACCCTATCTTCTGCCACAAGCTGACCTTGACAGTCATAGGCTACAGCATGCAATTCTCCTGGTTGATAAGGCAAACGCCATTCGAGATAGAGTTGGCCAGAACCTTCTCCCTCTTGGTATTTTCTGCCATCTGAGGTCCATTTTTCCTGAAAAGTCTTCCTACCTTGAGATTTTCCATTGAGAAATAACTCTACAGAACCAGCATTTGAATACACTCTAACAGGGATATCCCCATACTTATCCACAGCTTGTTGATAACTCTTGTGGATTTCCCAATTCCAGTGAGGTAAGATATGAACCATGGGATGCTGATCTAGCTCCACCCACTGACTTTGGTAGAGATAATAGTCATTTTTAGGAATCCCTGCTGTGTCCACAAGCCCAAAATAGGAACTTTTTACAGGCGTGTCGTTTTGATTGTGCCAAGGAGTCGGCTCACCGATATAGTCCACTCCTGTCCAGATAAACTGACCTGCATAGTCTAGCCGATTTCTATCTGCTATCCAAGAAGCTGTCGCTGTCTTCCCCCAAGGAACCCGATCATTGCCATAGTCTGACTGTTCAAAATTCCGCACGCGGCGATTATCCCCAACCCATTCCTTATCTGGGCGAAAATAGCTGTCACGAGTCCGTGTAGCCGATGAGGTTTCAGACCCGTAAAGTCGCCACTTGGGATGTCTTTTGCGAATCCCGTCAATATTGTCTTCCGAGTAATTTAAGCCCACCACATCCAGCAAATCGGCTATCTTTTCATGACCTCCAGACCCATCTCCAAAGCGGAACTGATCCATTCCCATGGTCACAAAACGGCTATCATCAACCTCCTTAACCCTTTCTAGCAAGCGTTTGATAGTCTTCAATGAATGAGCATCTCCATTTGCTTCGCTGACTTCGTTTCCCAAAGACCACATAAAAATCGCCGGATTATTCTTGCCACGTTCAATCATAGTGCGCAAATCATAATCTGACCAGAAATCGCCTGCTTTCGCTTCTGGATGAGTCGCTTCTTCCTCAAAAAAGCGACCATAGTCATATTCTTTCTTGCCTCCATACCAGGTATCAAAGGCTTCTTCTTGGATGAGTAGCCCCATTTTGGCAGCCACATCCAGCAAGATACTACTAGCTGGATTATGGGTGATTCGAATCGCATTGACGCCCATTTCCTTCATCTGGCGCAATCGTCTCTCAGCAGCTGACCTATTTTCCACAGCTCCCAGCGCTCCATAGTCATGGTGCAGACAAACTCCATGAATCTTCAACCAGCGACCATTTAGAAAGAATCCCTTATCCGCTTGCCAATCCATATAGCGGTAACCAAAAGTCTCCTCTTCTTCATCAACCAAAATGCCATTTTTGTAGAGGCGAGTCTTCAATTGGTAAAGATAAGGATGATCAATATCCCAAAGCAAAGGTTGGAAAATTGATATGGCTTGTTGGAAAGAATATTTGTCCCCAGACTCAATCACTAGAGAGTCTGTCGCCTGCCAGTCAGACAGTTGCTGCCCATCATCCCAAATACTCTGTTCCAAATATACCGACACAGACTGAAATCCGTCATTTGAAACCTTACTTTCAAGCCGAGTTTCCACCCATCCATCTCTCTGTTCTTTTAGTTTAGGACTTTCTATCTTAATCCCATACAAATCCAGATGCACCGAATCTGTAATCAATAATTTTACTTCTCGATAAATACCGCTACCAGAGTACCAACGACTGCTAGGTTGCTGATTTTCCACAAAAACCGCAAGCTGGTTGGCCGTCCCATCATTTCTTAGATAAGGCGTGATATCATAAGAAAAAGGTGTGTAGCCATTGGGATAATAACCCAGCACTTGCCCGTTGATATAGACTTGGGCATTCATGTAAACCCCATCAAACAACAAACGCACCGATACAAGACTGGCATCTTCTTCCAAGTAAAACTGCGTCCGGTACCAAGCCTGACCCCCATTTAACTGACCACCCTCATTTTGCGCTGGCGAATAATTGTCAAAATCATTGTAAATACTCCAGTCATGTGGCACTTGAATGGCCTGCCAATTTCCCCTCTGAAAATCCGGTGCCAAGGCTTCTTCTTTCCCCACCTCCTGACTAAAAAACCAGTGATTCCGTAAAACTTCTTCTCTTCTCATACAAGCATTCCTCTTTAAACGACTCGATATACTTGACTATAGCACAAAACAAAAACGCTTTCAAGATTTCCTCTATCACTCCCTAAATACTCAGAAAAGATTCTATAATTTGTGGAAAAGTCTGAAAATCATTCCATATTCAGGCAAACTGTAATTTTCAAGAAATAAGGTCAAATCTGACAAGAGCGCAAAAAACACCTCTCTGAATGTTCATTCCAGAGAGATGTCCCTTTTGTCTTAACTATTGTAAATCGACTGTCTAAAGTCATCTGAATCTTTGAGATAAGCTTTATAAATCGCTTTTTTCAGTTTTTGAACGGGTGTTTCGATAAACTCAAACTTTTTAGCCGTGGTATTTCCTGCTTTTATTTGAGCAAGTTCTTCTTTAACAGCTTTATTCATAAGCTCTTGTAATTTTTCTTTACTATCAATCACTTCTTCTTTTCCGTTATAATTTATCGTAATTGGTTTTAACTTACCTAATTTATCAACACGCTCAGTTATTTGCTCTTTTTTGAAAGCTGCGTAAGATTTTCCCAAAATGTTATCGAAAATATATTTATCAGATAGCGGTTTACCTTCTTCTTCAGCTTGTTTTTTATATTGATTTGACACATAAGGAACAAATCCTTCATAATAGCCCAAAGCAGCCATCAATTCAAAGGCTTGTTTTCTAAAGGTGATGTCCCCACTCATACCAGAGTCATTTTGACTAACACCATAAATGGTATCAAACATATCCACTAAATAATATCCATTAGCTTGAATAGTACCTTTATCAGTAAATCCTTTTATAATGTAACGGTTCACTAAAATATTATTATCAATCAAGCTATTGATATCCGATAGTTCTCTCGCTTCATCTAGTGTGATTTCTGAGATTTTTTCACTCTTGTGCGTAGCTTTAACCGCTGGATTTGTATATGTTACTGTCGCTCTAGTTCCTGTCGATGCAATCGGTGTTATTTTTTTGAAGTATTTAGTTTTATCTGTCGCTGAAAGTTGTTTTGTTGCTTCCGCTTCTAAATAATCTAAACTATATAACACATCAAAACTTCCATGCATATAAGATTGCAAATCTGCAGCTGTTTTAAATCTATCTGGTGTTTTGTTGTAGAAACCATTTTTATTAGTTTCATCATAAACAAAGTTTAAGTTGAAATATGTATCTGTCTCTGGTGTATAAGAGTTCTCGAAGATTCCTCGGGCGTAAAACTCTGCCGCTGTACCATCTCGACGACCATGATTATTAAACAGTACTGTTCTATCCAATAAGTGCGTCATTTCGTGAGAATAAGTCGCTGAACCCCTATCATCCAGAACTCTGTCTATGAAGTAACGTACACCTACACCATTTGCCTCTGCTCCTACTCTTTGAGATGGTGAATACATTCCTAGAGGCGTCATGAAGTCTTTAACCCCTTTATCAGCTGTTGAGCCAAATTCTTCAGACCAAGTAGTTGTTATATCTGCATTTGTATTTGATGTGTATTTTTTCATCGTATCTACAATCACTCTACTTGTAACTAATTTAGAACGATTTTCTTCTTTTGCAATTCTGTATAAAGTATCAACGTATGTAGCCTGTCTTGTTGCAGCTAATTCCATCAATTCTTTAACCTTTTCTAATTCTTTTTTATACTTATCTTTATCTGTTTTTTCTAATGAAGTATCCATATACGTTCCGATATTACCATAAGTTACCGTTGCTATATTAGTTAAAACATAGACACTTGGCTCTTTAATATTTACCAAACCTAATAATGTTGCTACATTTTGTTGTCTTCTACTTTCAATTTTGCGTTCTTCAGCCCCATATTTTTTAGGATCAGTAGTTAATTTTGTATATAAGTCTACTTTTTCATCAGGTTTTTCTTTCGATGATTTTTCAACTATGATAGCTTTAGTCGCTTTCTTCAACCACGTATCCCCATCCATATTAGTGAATGTAGTTCTGTTGTAATCTAAGAACTCTAATAATGTTGGTTTATCTGTAATTTTTCTAAAGTAATTCTCAAAGGTTTTTGGACTATTGGTTAATCTTAATTCATCATAACTCATAGACCCAAGGTGTGTTAACCAATCTAAAGAAGTAAGATCTTTTTTACCGAACGAGCTTGGATTATAAGCTAGAATATCGCGGATATTAGTATCTCCAAAATCAATATTATAAAAACGATTGATATAGGATAACCCTAGTAATATTTTCTCTTTATTAGCTTCAATATCACCTTTTACTTTTTCTCTATTTTGTTGATTGTCACCTAAAATACTCAAGGTATGCGCCGCAACTTTTTTCAAACTAGCTTCTAAATCGGTTTTAGTCGCATCGAGTGTTTCTTTAATAGATAATTTTTCAAGATATTCTTTTCGTAGAATTTCTTTTACTTCATCATCACTTATCTGCGGCTTAGTTTTTTGTAATTCTTTTCGTTTTAAAAATAAATCTCGATTTATTTCTATATCTGATGGAGCTAACTGCGCTTTTAACTTCTCATTTGTCAACAAGTCTACAGACTTCATTTCTCTACTAGCTTCCATCACATCCACTGCATTTTCTAACTCACTATTTTCTGGCAGTAAATGCGGTTTGTCTTCTTTAGTACCAACCAAGATTACTTTTTGGCGCATAGCTTTAGTTGTTTCAGTCTTCTCTACTGGATCTGATAACTCTCCTGTCTCCGGATTAACTTCATAAGTTTTAGTGACGGTTGTTTCCCCTTGTTCACCTTCACTTTGAACCTCTTCTTTTCCTTTCGGAAGTTCAGGGTCATCTTTTCTTTCCTCAATAATATCAATTGGTGACACTATCTTTTCCACATTTCCAACTTTTACTATTTTGTCTTTAGCTGGAGTGTTTTCTGTTGTAGTTGCTTCTGAGATAGCTCCTGTTTCTTGATTTAATGTGTATTTTGTAGTTGTTACTGTACGCCCTTTTTCACCTGGTGTTTCTACTTTTTCCTTATAACTTAGCGTCTCATCTGCTACATATCGTGTTTCAAACGGAGTATCCTTTATTTCAACCTTAGACTTAGTTCCTACTGCCGTTATTTTCGCTTGCATTGCTTTGGCTACTTTTGTTGAAACTTCTGGCTCAGTCAAGTCTCCTGTTTGTTCATTTACTTTGTAAACTTTTATTGTTGTCGTTTCTTCGTCCTGACCTTGATTTCTGACTTCTTTGACACCTTTATCAAGTGACTCATCCGCAACAAACTGTTCACCTCTTTTGGTTGTTGAGGTTGTTTCTTCTACATTTCCAACCTTAACAACTCTATCTACTGGATGTTTTTCTATCTTTGTTGAAGTGTTTTCTACTATTTTCCCAGTACTTTCATCAAAACTGTAAGAAGTAGTTGTCACTTCCTTACCATTTTCGCCTGCTACTTCTACTTGTTGCTCTTTGTAATTTAAAGCTGGCGATGCTGTATAGATTGTTTTATATTCCAGTACTTTTTCTTTCGTTACTGGACTTAGGACAGTTGGTTGCACTTGTGAATCTGACTGTTCTTGGGGAGATAAGGGTTCAGGCTGAACAGCTGGAGCTGGTTCGTTTCCTTGACTTGGATTGACCTCTGGAGATGTAGCCGTTTGTTCTGGTTGTTTTTGGGCTTCTTGTGGGGCAGACTCACCAACATCTTTGACCCCCTCAACTGGATTCTCCTCACCCTTTTGTTCCGCAGGAGATTGATCTTCTTCGCGTCCTGATTCCACGGTTGGTGCTGCTGGATCAGAATCTTTTCTCTCAGCAGTTTCTTTAGATGGTTGATTAGACTCAGTACCTTGTGGGGCAAGAGTTTGATTTTCCTCACCCCCTGATTCCACGGCTGGGCCTTCTGGTTCAGAATCTTTGGTCTCAGCAGTTTCTTTAGAGGGTTGCTTAGACTCAGTACCTTGTGGGGCATGAGTTTGATTTTCCTCACCCCCTGATTCCACGGCTGGGGTTGCTGGATCTGGTTGCTTCGGCTCGGCTTCGGGTTTGTCAGGTGTTTGTTTCTCTCCTGGTGTTGCTTCTGTACCCGGCGTTTCTTCTGCTCCTGGTCTTGGTTGTCCTATTCCATCAGCTGGTTTTTTCTCTGTTTCATTCTCTACTATTGGAGTTTTTTCAGGTTGAACTGGTCTACTTTCCTCAGATTTGGGTTCAACTTCTTCCTTAGTCCCAACTGCAATCACCTTGTTCACCGGTTCTTTTGTGATTATATTTTCTATAACTTTGCTAGATTTTTCCCCATTAACGATAGTGACTTCTGTATAGATGGTGCGTTCACCAACAACACCTTCTTGAACAACTTTAGTTTGCCCTTTAGCTAAGGTTGCATCTTCTTGTTCTATCGTTTGGAAAGCAACCTCCTCTGTAGTGACTAGCAATTCTGGTTTCTCTACTGTGGCATTTAACACACCTTCCTCAGGACTTGTTTTATAATCACTATTATTTTCTGCTTTCGGTTGTTCTACTTGGGGATTTCCTGCATCTTCTTCCTTAGTCCCTATAGGCACAATTTCAGCAGGAGCTTGTTTGCTTACAGGAGCTTCAACAATTTTCTCAACTGCGTAAGATGGTTGAGGAGATTGCACAAGATCTTCAGTCGAGCTAAAATGAGATGCAGTCTGTGGTACAATCTTCTTAGATTGAGGTTCTGAACTGTCCTCCTTTTGAGATAATGCTGGCGACTCTACTTTATCAACAGAAAGTTCCTTGCTAGCACTATCTCTTACCAAATAATATCCCGTAAATTCATATCCTTGAACTGTTTCAGGACTTGGTAAAAACTGGCCTTCTACTCTCTTAACAAGGGCTGGTTGCAATTCTACCAAATTTTCTAAAGCAGAGATGGATGCTCCCCATCCACCAACAGCAAAGACGCTCACAAGGAAGTAAGACGCTCCCTTTTTTCTCCTGATTAAAGTGAAGGAAAGCAATAATAATCCTGCTCCCATGATAAACATCCCATCATTAGAAAATAGACCTGTTTCTGGTAATCTTGTAGCCAATTTTCGATAGATAAAGTAGTATTCTTTTCCCTCTTTTACCTCAATTTTATTTTCTTCAAACCATTGCAACTCAGATTTCAGCTTTTCAGATAAATCCTGCTCATCCAAATAATGACTTGAAATTAGTGCTGAACTCGTTTCTGCAGCCTGTACGGGTTGAGCCCCCATACCAGCAAAAAATAAACTCGTTCCTAGCAAGACTGAACAAGCTCCTATTGCATATTTCCTCAAAGAAAAACGCTGCTTTCTCTCAAATTGAAATTCTTTCATCCCATCTCCCATCATTCATTATTACTGTATATTTAGTATATCAGAAATAGTCTGTATTCACAAATCTTTCTAGTTATTCCCTTATCATTCCAAGTTAAGGGCAACAATATACAATAATTTTTAGTTAAATGTATATCAATGTTCTTTGCTTTTCTTAACAAATGCAATACAAAAAGAACCTGTTGCCAAGCTCTTTAGTCTATTATTTCTTCTCAGCACGGAGGGCTGACAAGATTTGTGTACGGATATCATCTACACCATTTGGAGTATTTGGTAAAAAGATGGTTTGATTTCCTTTTGCAGCAAAGGTGTTCAAGGTATCCAAATACTGGTTGGTCAAGAGGATTGACATGATTTGTTCTTCTGTCATACCAACATTGGCTTCCTTGAGTTCTGTGATAGACTCTGCCAATCCATCCACAATCGCCTTACGTTGTTGGGCAATTCCCACACCATGAAGGCGATCCTTTTCTGCTTCGGCTTCAGCTGCAGTGACGATTTTAATCTTGTCTGCTTCCGCCAATTCTTGTGCTGCGACCCGCTTGCGTTGCGCCGCATTGATTTCATTCATGGATTGCTTAACTTCTGCATCAGGTTCGACCTTGGTAATCAAGGTTTTCACAATAATATAGCCGTAAGTGGTCATTTCTTCTGCTACTTGGTGTTGAACTTCAAGGGCAATCTCATCTTTTTTCTCAAACAATTCATCCAAGGTTAATTTTGGAACAGAAGAGCGAAGGGCGTCTTCGATATAAGATTTAATCTGAGATTCTGGACGCATGAGTTTATAGTAGGCATCTGTCACGCTCTGCTCATTGACACGGTACTGAGTCGCCACATTCATCATAACGAACACATTGTCCTTGGTCTTAGTCTCAACCACAATATCACTTTGCAACAAGCGCAACTGAATCCGAGCTGCAATCGAGTCAATCCCAAAAGGCAATCGAATATGAATACCGCTATTGGCAACCTTTTGGTATTTCCCAAAGCGTTCAATAATCGCCACCGACTGCTGACGAACCACATAAACTGTACTCAGTGTGACTATCACCAATAGGAGCACACAAACAATCAGAAAAATCATGAAAAATATTGCCATAATGGAACCTCCACAAGTATTTTTCTAGTATTATAGCACATTTAAAGAAGGCTGTGCCGTTTTTACTGCGATTTTTCCTGAAATGTCAATAATTAGAGGTGAATTGTCACATTGTCGTCTAATCCTTGCTAAAATAACTGGTAAGGAATTAAGCGCACCATGCTAGTTCTTTCCAGACCACCCTTATTTCGATTTTAAACAATTAAGAGTCAAACTGGAAACAGACAGATATTGAGCTAATGTAAATCTGTTTGTGACAAATGTTTTTAATATAATGTTTTATCCTTCAAGTTAATGAAGAGAGTTGTTATATATAGCAATTTTACTCACAACGTAAGTTAGTTTTAATATACAAGCTGCCATACTTCAAGAATTAAGCAATGTTGATGATCTGAATTTAATGTGGTATACTATTTTTGTCATCGGTTACCGATTACGTTCCTATG
>NZ_JBBJZX010000061.1:0-12160 GCF_038148935.1 Streptococcus pseudopneumoniae
TAAAGGAGAATAATATGACATTTGAAGAGATCCTGCCTGGGTTAAAGGCTAAGAAAAAATATGTACGAACCGGTTGGGGAGGGGCTGAAAACTATGTGCAACTTTTTGACACCATCGAACAAAACGGGGTTGCACTTAAAGTGACACCCTATTTCCTAATCAACGTGTCTGGAGAAGGAGAAGGTTTTTCCATGTGGAGTCCGACACCTTGTGATGTTTTGGCGACGGATTGGGTAGAAGTGCATGACTAGACGTGTATTGATTACGGGAGTGAGTTCAGGAATCGGCCTAGCACAAGCTCGCCTCTTTTTAGAGAATGGCTTTCAAGTTTATGGAGTTGACCAAGGTGAAAATCCACTCTTAGAGGGTGATTTCCACTTTTTACAGAGAGATTTAACCTTGGACTTGGAGCCTATTTTTGACTGGTGTCCTCAGGTTGATGTTTTGTGCAATACTGCTGGAGTTTTGGATGATTATAAACCACTTTTAGAACAATCAGCTCAGGAAATTCAAGAGATTTTTGAAATTAACTACGTGACTCCTGTTGAGTTGACTCGCTATTATTTGACGCAAATGCTGGAAAATAAAAAGGGAATTATTATCAATATGTGCTCTATTGCTTCGAGCCTAGCAGGTGGAGGTGGTCACGCCTATACTTCCTCTAAGCATGCCTTAGCTGGCTTCACCAAGCAGTTGGCTCTAGACTATGCTGGAGCTGGGATTCAGGTCTTTGGGATTGCTCCAGGAGCAGTCAAGACAGCTATGACTGCTGCCGACTTTGAACCAGATGGCTTAGCAGACTGGGTGGCTAGTGAAACACCAATCAAGCGCTGGATTGAACCAGAGGAAGTAGCAGAGCTTAGTCTTTTCTTAGCAAGTGAAAAAGCAAGCGCCATGCAAGGACAAATTCTGACAATAGATGGTGGCTGGTCTTTGAAATAGGAGGATTTGATGGAAATCAAAAGACACTTTGGAGTCTACGCTGTTTGCTTTGAAAATGGGAAGTTACTCTGCATTGAAAAAACGAGAGGCCCTTATCACCATCGGTATGATCTACCGGGTGGTAGTCAGGAACTCGGTGAGGGGTTGACAGAAACCCTCAAGAGAGAAGTTTTGGAAGAGACGGGATTTACTGTTAGAAGCTACTCTAATCCTCGAATCTACGATGTTTTCGTCAGGGGAGAGTTAAAAAATTTTATGGTTCACCATATCATGGCCTTGTATGATGTTGAAATGAATGAGAGTGCACCTCAAGTTACGATTTCGGAAGCTGTGTCTGATGGTGCGAATGATTCTCTTGGATATGTTTGGATGGATATTCAAGAAATCACAGAAGAAAATGCATCGCCATTAGTCTTGAAGATTGAGTCTGAATTATTAGGATTTCTAGAATTAGATATGACAAGCTATAGAAATTGGAAGGTGAAGTAGGGGGATAATGGAACTATTTAAAACATGGAAGAAAAATATGGTTCTCTATGGTCTTAAATCTCAAATTGGAACTGTCTACCGAAACAATGATAGGACAACAAGCTTTTATGATGTTGGGAATTTTCTATACCTAGCAGGGGAGTTGGATTCCAGATTTTGGGAAGATTTTGTTAGAAAATATGGTTTAGATGATACGATTATTATTTCGGAAGATACTAAGTGGCAAGATTTTCTACACCGGCAAGTGGAGTTAATTTCTTTTACTCGCTATTCTTTTAAGGATAAGGCAAATTTTCAAGTTAAATTTCTAAATGATCTAGTTACTCATTTAGAGGAAGATTACAATATTGTGCCTATTGATAATCATATTTATAACTGCTTTTCTACGGAAGAATGGTCACAGGATTTACAGGGGGATTTTGAGTCCTATCAAGATTTTGTTTTAAAAGGTGGATTTGGCTTTGTGATTCTTAAAAATAATGAACTGATTGCTGGGATTTCCTCAGGGTTAGTTTACCGTGGAGCAGTTGAAGTGGAAGTTGCAACTAGACCAAACGAACAAGGAAATGGATTTGCTAAAAAACTTGGTGCTGCAATGATTCTAGAGAGTTTAAATAGAGATATGTTTCCACTTTGGGATGCTCATAACGAGGCTTCCAAAAAAGTAGCAGAATTTTTAGGATATGAGTTAGCTGAACCTTATGAAGCTTTTGAACTAGAGAAAAGCTTCATATAATTATATATGATATTGTATCTTTTAAGACGAGGTGAATGGCTATGAAAAATCAACTTGCTCTTAGCGGAGAACAAATTGTTGAAAAAATTTATCCTCAACTATTGCACCACGTCGGTATGATTCGTGGGGAATACTTGTTGAGAGAGCTTAATCAAAACATCCTATTACCAAGTTGTCAGCAATTTGTAAAAGATTATCTAGAGACTATCTGCTCCTTGTACTCAGATGAAGAAGTTTGGTATCGTTTTTCTGAATTAACGAATACAGAAGCCAATTGTTTAGAGGGAACTAAAGAGTATTTTGATGAAAATCATCCCTTGTTTGGATATAGAGGAACGAGGCGTTTACTGGCATGTCCGAATGAATTTCAGGCTGAAGCAAATGTCGTTACAGAAGTTTATCAAAACAATCCCAATCTGTCTCTTATTTTTCCTTTTGTCAATGATGCTGAGCAGTTAAAGCAAGCTATTAGAGTATTGCGTCAGCAGGGTTTTACTGGGAAAGTCGGCACGATGATTGAATTACCGTCAGCGTATTTTGATTTGGACAGAATACTGGAAACGGGTATTTCAAAGATTGTAGTTGGAATGAATGATTTGACTTCTTTTATTTTTGCGACTGTGAGAAACAGTCAATGGCATGATATGGAAAGTCCAATAATGGTAGATATGTTGATACAGATGCAGGATAAAGCAAGGGCGAAAAAGATTGATTTTGCTGTAGCAGGTTATCTGAATCCTTCTTTCATACAAAAAATGAATCAGATGGGTATCAAGTGCATTATTCACTATAGTTCTATTCCAGAGATTTTTGATTTAGAGATTGACCATCCAGATCATCTCAAACACATAAAAGAAGAAAGTAAAAAATTACAAAGGAGCACCCATGACACCGCAAGAAATGTGGAATAAATACAAGCAAATCAATCCTTCGATCGGAGATGAAATCGATGCTTGGGCTTTTGGAGTGGAAGCCGATCTCTTGGCAGATTTGGTTTTAAGAGGCGAAAAGACGGCAACAGCATCAGCCTACGACCTCTATGCACTAGAAGCCGAGTCTCTTCCTCAAGAAGGAACTTTTGATGTCATTTTAGATAGTCGAAATCAGGCTGTCTGTATTGTCGAAATTACAAAGGTTTCCGTTCAGCCTTTCAGTCAAGTTTCGGCTGATCATGCCTTTAAGGAAGGTGAAGGTGACAAATCACTTGCCTATTGGCGTCAGGTTCATGAGGATTGTTTCGCCGAGTGGTTGAGAGAAGCAGGACTGACTTTTACACCTGACAGCAAAGTTGTTTTAGAAGAATTTCGCAAGGTCTACCCTCTGTAGACTGTTAGACGGAAGAAAGTTTTAGAAATCACCGTCCAATCCTTTTTTCTTAGGCAAAACATGTTATAATAAGTTTGTTTGAAGAAGAGCAGCAGCTCTTAAACTTAGAATAGGAGAAAACTATGCAAGCAGTTGAACATTTTATTAAGCAATTTGTTCCTGAACATTATGATTTATTTTTAGACTTGAGTCGTGAGACCAAGACGTTTTCTGGGAAGGTGGCCGTCACTGGTCAAGCACAGAGTGACCGTATTTCCCTTCACCAAAAAGACTTGGAAATCGCTTCTGTAGAAGTTGCCGGTCAAGCTCGTCCATTTACAGTTGACCATGAAAATGAAGCTCTTCATATCGAATTAGCTGAGGCTGGTCAAGTTGAAGTGGTTATCGCTTTCTCAGGAAAAATTACAGACAACATGACAGGGATTTACCCTTCTTATTACACAGTTGATGGAGTCAAGAAGGAAGTATTGTCAACACAATTCGAGAGCCATTTTGCGCGCGAAGCCTTCCCATGTGTGGATGAGCCAGAAGCTAAAGCAACTTTTGACCTCTCTCTACGTTTTGACCAAGCAGAAGGTGAATTGGCCTTGTCTAACATGCCAGAAATCGATGTTGAAAACCGTAAGGAAACAGGTATCTGGAAGTTTGAGACAACACCTCGCATGTCTTCTTACTTGTTAGCCTTTGTTGCAGGTGATTTGCAAGGGGTAACCGCTAAAACTAAGAATGGTACCCTCGTTGGTGTATACTCTACCAAAGCACATCCACTTTCTAACCTTGATTTCTCTTTGGACATTGCCGTTCGCTCTATCGAGTTTTACGAAGATTACTATGGAGTCAAGTACCCAATTCCTCAATCTCTCCACATCGCCCTTCCTGACTTCTCAGCTGGAGCTATGGAAAACTGGGGTCTTGTGACCTACCGTGAAGTTTACTTGGTTGTGGATGAGAACTCTACCTTTGCCAGCCGTCAACAAGTTGCCCTTGTTGTGGCCCATGAATTGGCTCACCAATGGTTTGGTAACCTCGTAACTATGAAATGGTGGGATGATCTTTGGCTCAATGAAAGTTTTGCCAACATGATGGAGTACGTCTGTGTGGATGCTATTGAACCAAGCTGGAATATCTTTGAAGATTTCCAAACAGGTGGAGTGCCTCACGCTCTTGAACGCGATGCGACTGATGGTGTTCAGTCTGTTCACGTCGAAGTTAAACATCCAGATGAAATCAATACGCTCTTTGACGGAGCTATCGTCTATGCCAAAGGAAGTCGTCTCATGCACATGCTTCGTCGTTGGCTAGATGATGCCGATTTTGCCAAAGGTTTGCATGCCTACTTTGAAAAACATCAGTACAGCAACACCATTGGTCGTGACCTTTGGGATGCCCTTGGTCAAGCGTCAGGACGTGATGTCGCAGCCTTCATGGATTCTTGGTTGGAACAGCCTGGTTACCCAGTTCTTACTGTCAAAGTTGAAAATGATGTTTTGAGGATTTCACAAAAACAATTCTTTATCGGTGAGAACGAAGACAAGAACCGTCTCTGGGTTGTGCCACTCAATAGCAACTGGAAAGGTTTGCCTGATACACTTGAAACTGAAAGCATCGAAATTCCTGGCTACGCAGCTCTTCTTGCTGAAAACAAAACAGCACTTCGCCTCAACACAGAAAATACAGCTCACTACATTACAGACTATCAAGGAGACTTGTTAGATGCTGTTCTTGCTGACCTAGTTGAGCTTGATAACACAAGTAAACTGCAGATCGTTCAAGAACGTCGTTTGCTTGCTGAGGCAGGGCACATTTCTTATGCTGACTTGCTCCCAGTTCTTGATAAACTTGCTAAGGAAGAATCTTACCTTGTCGTTTCAGCTGTTTCTGAAGTAATTTCTGCTCTTGAGCGCTTTATCGATGAAGGAACAGAAGCTGAAAGAGCCTTCAAAGCCTTGGTTGCTAAATTGGCTCGTCATAATTATGACCGTCTTGGTTTTGAAGCTAAAGACGGAGAATCAGATGAGGATGAATTGGTTCGTCAGTTGGCTGTTTCTATGATGATTCGCTCAAATGATGCAGAAGCTAGTCAAGTCGCTAGCCAAATCTTCGCGGCTCACAAGGAGAATCTTGCAGGACTTCCAGCAGCTATTCGCTCACAAGTCCTTATCAATGAGATGAAACATCATGAGACTAAAGACTTGTTAGCACTTTACCTTGATACTTATACTCACGCAACAGATGCTGTCTTTAAACGTCAGTTGGCAGCTGCTCTAGCCTATAGTAAAGATGCGGACAATATCCAAACCTTGATTGCTGCTTGGAAGGACAAATTTGTGGTGAAACCGCAGGACTTGTCTGCTTGGTATTACCAATTCCTAGCTCACCAAGCAACTCAGGAAACAGCTTGGTCTTGGGCGCGTGAAAACTGGGCTTGGATTAAGGCAGCTCTTGGTGGAGATATGAGCTTTGATAGCTTTGTTATCCTTCCTGCTCATGTATTTAAGACTCAGCAACGCTTGGCAGAGTACAAGGAATTCTTTGAGCCACAACTTTCTGACCTTGCTCTTAGCCGTAACATCGGTATGGGAATCAAGGAAATTGCAGCGCGTGTTGACTTGATTAACCGTGAAAAAGTTGCAGTGGAAGCAGTCGTTCTTCAATATGGAAACGCATAAATAAGCCTAAAATAAAAAGAAAACTCAGCTATCTCATGTAAAATGTAGAGAGTTGAGTTTTTTTTAAGGCAAATTTGGTATAATGGTTTTAATAAGGAGGAGTTTCTCATGATAAAAATCTTATTGGTTGAGGATGACCTAGGCCTGTCAAATTCAGTATTTGACTTTTTAGACGATTTTGCGGATGTCATGCAGGTGTTTGATGGTGAAGAAGGTCTCTACGAAGCTGAAAGTGGTGTCTATGACTTGATTTTGCTCGATTTGATGTTACCTGAAAAAAATGGCTTCCAAGTCTTGAAAGAATTGCGTGAAAAGGGAATTACGACACCAGTTCTGATCATGACTGCCAAGGAAAGTTTGGATGACAAGGGACATGGATTTGAACTGGGAGCGGATGATTATCTGACTAAACCTTTCTATTTAGAAGAACTCAAAATGCGGATTCAAGCCCTTCTCAAACGTTCAGGCAAGTTTAATGAAAATACGCTATCTTATGGAGATATTCTCATCAATTTATCAACAAATACCGTTAAGGTTGAAGATACTACTGTCGAATTGCTGGGGAAAGAGTTCGATTTACTGGTTTATTTCCTTCAAAATCAAAATGTTATTTTGCCTAAGACGCAGATTTTTGATCGTCTATGGGGATTTGATAGTGACACAACGATTTCAGTTGTCGAAGTTTATGTTTCAAAAGTCCGTAAGAAATTAAAAGGAACCACTTTTGCAGAGAATTTGCAAACCTTGCGCAGTGTTGGGTATATTTTAAAAGATGTTCAGTAAACTAAAAAAAACATGGTATGCGGATGACTTTAGTTATTTTATCCGCAACTTTGGTGTCTTTACCTTGATTTTCTCGACAATGACTCTGATTATTTTACAGGTCATGCATTCGAGTCTCTATACTTCGGTGGATGATAAGCTTCATGGACTGAGTGAAAATCCTCAGGCAGTTATTCAGCTTGCTGTAAATAGGGCAACAGAAGAGATTAAAGACTTAGAGAATGCCACTACAGATACTAGCAAGACTGAAGTAAAACCCAATGTCAGTTCTAACACAGAAGTCATTCTTTTTGATAAAAATTTTACCCAACTCCTTTCTGGAAATCGATTTTTGGGATTGGATAAGATTAAGTTAGAAAAGAAAGAATTAGGCCATATCTATCAGATTCAGGTTTTTAATAGCTATGGACAGGAAGAAATCTATCGCATGATTTTGATGGAAACCAATATCAGTTCGGTTTCAACCAATATCAAGTATGCTGCTGTCTTGATTAATACCAGTCAGTTGGAGCAGGCTAGTCAAAAGCATGAGCAATTGATTGTGATTGTGATGGCAAGTTTCTGGATTTTGTCTTTGCTCGCCAGTCTCTATCTAGCTAGGGTCAGTGTTCGTCCTCTGCTTGAGAGCATGCAGAAGCAACAGTCCTTTGTGGAAAATGCT
The DNA here is from genome assembly GCF_038148935.1 of Streptococcus pseudopneumoniae. Taxonomy (GTDB): domain Bacteria; phylum Bacillota; class Bacilli; order Lactobacillales; family Streptococcaceae; genus Streptococcus; species Streptococcus pseudopneumoniae_U. Next base: position 7,607 of record NZ_JBBJZX010000061.1, read on the forward strand.
AGTCATGAGTTACGGACTCCACTTGCAGTTTTGCAAAATCGTTTAGAGACCCTTTTCCGTAAGCCAGAAGCTACCATTATGGATGTGAGTGAAAGCATTGCATCGAGTTTGGAAGAAGTCCGAAATATGCGGTTTTTGACGACAAACTTGTTGAATTTAGCTCGGAGAGATGATGGGATTAAGCCGGAACTTGCAGAAGTTCCAACCAGTTTTTTCAATACGACTTTCACAAACTATGAGATGATTGCTTCTGAAAATGACCGTGTCTTTCGTTTTGAAAATCGTATCCATCGAACGATTGTGACGGATCAACTGCTCTTGAAGCAGTTGATGACGATTCTCTTCGATAATGCTGTCAAGTATACTGAAGAGGATGGTGAGATTGATTTTCTTATCTCGGCGACCGATCGTAATCTGTATTTGCTAGTTTCCGATAATGGAGTCGGTATTTCGACAGAAGATAAGAAGAAAATTTTTGATCGTTTTTATCGAGTCGACAAGGCTAGAACCCGTCAAAAAGGTGGTTTTGGTTTAGGATTATCTCTGGCCAAGCAAATTGTAGATGCCCTAAAAGGAACCATTACTGTTAAAGATAATAAACCCAAGGGAACAATCTTTGAAGTGAAGATTGCTATCCACACACCATCGAAAAAGAAAAAATAAACATATCGCTCCGGATGGGGCGATATGTTTATTTTTTAAGTTTTCGTTTGATAATAGAGCGTTGGATTTTTAAAACAAGTAAGCTGGATACTATTGCTGCAGGTAAGGCGAGCACAGTTGTTAATTTTAATGATAAAAAGATAAAACTAAAGATGGCAATGCAGATACAAAAAACAGCGATATTGACAAAAAATAAAATTTCTTTGAGATTGCTATCAGCTTGTGCTTCAGGTGTATAAGCTTGATAATGAGGAAGTTGCTGGTTTAATTCTTCTTGATAGTCTACCTCATAGGATTGTAATTTTCTTACGGGCATGATTCTCTCCTTAACAGTACATACCTATTTTATCATTTTTTCAGCAGAGAATTATTACAGAAAGGTTACAAAAAGAATAAAGTCCCTTTTCATTTTCAAAGAATAGCTGATTTTCTAGAAATGTGGTATAATTTTTCTTATGGAAAAGATTATCATTACAGCAACTGCTGAAAGTATTGAACAAGTTAAACAACTTCTCGAAGCTGGCGTAGATCGTATCTATGTTGGTGAGAAAGATTTTGGCCTTCGTCTGCCAACAACCTTTAGTCATGACCAATTGCGTGAAATCGCTAAGCTAGTTCATGATGCGGGTAAGGAATTGATCGTTGCGGTTAACGCCCTCATGCACCAAGATATGATGGATCGTATCAAGCCTTTCTTAGACTTTTTGGAAGAAATCAAGACAGACTACATTACGATTGGGGATGCAGGTGTCTTTTACGTGGTCAACCGCGATGGTTATTCCTTTAAGACCATCTATGATGCTTCAACTATGGTGACAAGCAGTCGTCAGATCAACTTCTGGGGACAAAAGGCTGGTGCATCTGAGGCTGTTTTGGCGCGTGAAATTCCATCAGCTGAACTTTTCAAAATGCCAGAGATTTTGGAAATTCCTGCTGAAGTTTTGGTTTACGGTGCTAGTGTCATCCATCATTCTAAACGTCCACTCTTACAAAACTACTATAACTTTACGCACATCGATGATGAAAAGACTCGCAAGCGTGACCTCTTCTTGGCTGAGCCAAGTGACCCAGAGAGCCACTATTCCATTTTTGAAGACAATCATGGTACTCACATCTTTGCCAATAACGACCTTGATTTGATGACAAAATTGACAGAATTGGTGGAGCATGGCTTTACTCACTGGAAACTAGAAGGGCTCTACACTCCTGGTCAGAACTTTGTTGAGATTGCAAAACTCTTTATCCAAGCGCGTAGCTTGATTCAAGAGGGCAACTTTAGCCATGACCAAGCCTTCTTGCTGGATGAAGAAGTGCGTAAACTTCACCCTAAAAACCGTTTCCTTGATACAGGATTTTATGATTACGATCCTGACATGGTTAAATAAAGTAAATGATTCGTTGAGAGAAGGAAGATGCAAATATTTCTTCTCTCAATTTTTCTTATTCTCCAATATTTTCAAAAAAAATAAGTAGGCTAGGATGCTCTGTTTGCTGGGATTTTTAAGGCAAGTAACCTTCTTGAGTTTGAAAATTATCCTATGTTTGCAGGTGCCAAATGGCCCTTTTTTTGGTATAATTTTTTATAATGAAAACGATTGGTAATCGCTATGTTGTGGTGGATTTAGAGGCAACTAGCACAGGTAGTAAGGCTAAAATTATCCAAGTGGGAATTGTTGTGATTGAGGACGGAAAAATCGTCAATCACTATACGACGGATGTCAATCCACATGAACCTTTGGATGCTCATATCAAAGAATTGACAGGACTGACAGACCAACGTCTGGCGCAAGCACCTGATTTTTCGCAAGTTGCTAGAAAAATCTTTGACTTGGTGGAGGATGGGATTTTTGTAGCCCATAATGTTCAGTTTGATGCCAATCTCTTGGCGGAAAATTTATTTTTTGAAGGCTATGAGCTAAGAAATCCTCGTGTTGACACGGTCGAATTGGCCCAGGTCTTTTTCCCTGAACTGGAAAAATATAGCTTGCCTATTTTGTGCCGAGAATTAGGAATTCCTCTAAAGCATGCCCACACAGCCCTTTCAGATGCCCAAGCTACTGCAGAATTACTCCTTTTTTTACGGGAAAAGATGGCCCAACTTCCTAAAGGACTCTTGGAACGCTTGCTGGAAATGGCTGACGCTCTCTTATATGAGTCCTACCTGGTTATTGAAGAAATTTATCGCAGTCAATCTATCCTGAGTTCTCCAGACTTGGTCCAAGTTCAAGGACTGTATTTCAAGAAAATTGCAACTCCTCTGGGGTCACGAAAACTATCTCAGGATTTTTCTAAAAATATTTCTCTGTTGAACCTTGAAGTGAGGGAGGAACAAGAAAGTTTTGCTAAAGAGGTTGGCTTGCTATTGAAAGATGAGCCTGTCTCTCTGATTCAAGCGCCGACTGGGATTGGGAAAACTTATGGCTATCTCTTACCCGCTTTGTCCCAAGTGGAAAATCGTCAGATTGTCCTTAGTGTTCCGACAAAGATTCTTCAAAATCAAATCATGGAAGAAGAAGCTAAACGTCTCAAGGAAGTGTTCCATATAGATATTCATAGTTTAAAGGGACCACACAATTACCTGAAGTTGGATGCCTTTTATCGTTCCTTGCAGGAAAATGATGAAAATCGCTTATTTAGACGTTTTAAAATGCAACTCTTGGTCTGGTTGACAGAGACAGAGACAGGAGATTTGGATGAAATTGGGCAACTCTACCGTTACCAACATTTTCTGACAGACCTTCGTCATGATGGGAATTTATCATCCAAGAGTTTATTTGTGACGGAAGATTTTTGGAAACGTAGTCAAGAAAGGGCAGAGACTTGCAAGCTTTTAGTGACCAATCATGCCTATCTTGTAACCAGACTGGAAGATAATCCTGAATTTGTCAGTGACCGTTTATTGATTATTGATGAAGTTCAAAAGATTTTGTTAGCTCTAGAAAATCTGCTTCAAGAGACCTACGATATCCAGTCTATTGTCGATTTGATTGATAAGGCTTTAATAGGAGAAGAAAACAGGGTTCAACAACGAATACTAGAAAGTATTCGCTTTGAGTGTCTCTACTTGATAGAACAATTTCAGTCTGGCAAATCTAGGAAAAATATCTTAGATTCTCTTGCCAATCTCCACCAGTATTTTTCAGAATTAGAAGTAGAAGGCTTTGAGGAGTTGGTTCGTTATTTTACAGCTGACCGAGATTACTGGCTTGAAGCAACTGAAACGAGTCAAAAGAAAATTCAGATTTCTTCTACGAAATCAGGCCGTATTCTTCTATCTTCCTTAGTGCCTGATTCATGTCAAGTCCTGGGAGTGTCGGCCACTCTTGAGATTAGTCAAAGAGTTTCTTTGGCGGACCTGTTAGGCTATCCTGAAGCCAAATTTGTCAAGATTGAATCTCGGGGAAAACAGGATCAAGAAGTGGTCTTGGTCAAAGATTTTCCCCTGGTAACAGAAACCTCCTTAGAAGTTTATGCTCAAGAGATAGCTGATTTGCTGATGGATGTTCAAGCTTTCCAGCAACCGATTTTAGTTCTCTTTACTGCTAAAGACATGCTTCTAGCAGTATCGGATTTACTTCCAGTTAGCCACTTGGCCCAGTATAAAAATGGGGATGTTCATCAGCTAAAGAAACGCTTTGAAAAAGGTGAACAACAAATCCTGCTTGGTGCAGCAAGTTTCTGGGAGGGAGTTGATTTTTCAAGTCATCCTTTTGTGATTCAAGTTGTACCAAGACTTCCTTTCCAAAATCCTCAAGAGCCCTTGACGAAAAAGATCAATCAGGAACTGAATCAAGAAGGGAAAAATGCCTTTTATGATTATCAATTGCCAATGGCCATTATTCGTTTAAAACAGGCTTTGGGAAGAAGTATGAGACGTGAACACCAACGTTC
>NZ_JBBJZX010000062.1:0-11819 GCF_038148935.1 Streptococcus pseudopneumoniae
GAGTTTAAAGTAGCTTATTTCAAGGCTTTTTGTGCATCTTCAATCATGAGTTTGGTTGATTCAAGTCCGCCTCCGCTTAGATACCAGAGGTCTGGTGTTAATTGGATAATCTTACCATTTTTAGCAGCAGGTGTTTCAGCGATAAGGGCATTTTCTAGGACACCGTCGTTGCTAGAGTTGTCCCCACCGATGGCAAGGGTACGGTTGATGACAAAGAGGATGTCAGGATTGATTTCTTTGACACTTTCAAAGCTGACTTCTTGTCCGTGGCGAGAATCTTCAAATTGAGTATCAGTTGGCTTGAATTTCAAGGTTTGGTACAAGAAAGAGAAACGAGATTGGGCACCAAAGGCTGCCATTTTTCCCTCGTTGAGGAGGATGGCAAGGGCTTTTTTGTCAGAACTTTCATTTTTAGTTGCGACTTCTTGAATGCTCTTGTCAAGCTTGGCCAATTCTTCCTTGGCTTTCTGTGTACCTGTTTCGCTGAAGGCGCTTGCTAGGGATTCAATATTAGCCTTGGTAGAAGTCCAGTAGTCATCTTTGCCTGCTTGGAAGAGAACAGTCGGAGCGATTTCGTTGAACTTATCTACGAATTTTTGGGTACGTGGTGAAGCGATAATTAGGTCTGGTTCAAGAGCAGCAAGGGCTTCTAGGTCTGGCTCAACCATAGAACCAACATTTTTAACTTTTCCAGCTAGATCTTTTAGATAAGTCGGAACAGTTTTTGTAGGCATTCCGACGATATTCTTTTCAAAACCTAAAGCGCGAATAGTATCCGCAGCACCGAGGTCAAAGGTCACAATCTTTTCAGGGACTTTTGAAAGTGTGACTACACCTAGTGAACTTTTAATGGTTACCTCTGTTGGAGCAGAGCTACTTGACTCCGTCTTACTAGTGCTTGAGTTTGTACTACATGCACCAAGTAGGAGCAAGAAGCTGGCCGCTAGGGCAGTGAGATAAAGTTTAAGGGATGTTTTCATAATTTCTCCTTTTTAAAATGTGATAACGATTTAGGGAGTCTCTAGGTTTTATTGACTAAGAGACTGAAGGTTCTCTAACTTGAACTTCTATGTTATTAGCTATAGATACAGATCTTTTTGCCATTGATGTCAGCCAGCGTGATGGGAATCTCATAAAGTTGACTGAGCAGGTCAGCCTGCATGATTTGATCTGTTCTTCCCTTGCTAAAGACTTGACCGTCTTTGAAGGCGACAATTTCATCTGCATACTGACTGGCCATGTTGATATCGTGAAGGACGATGATAATGGTTTTCCCTAGTTCTTCCACCAGTCTCCGAAGAATCTGCATCATGCTAACGCTTTGTTTGATGTCGAGATTGTTGAGTGGTTCGTCCAGCAAGATAAAGTCTGTATCCTGGGCCAGTACCATAGCGATAAAGACTCGCTGGAGTTGTCCCCCAGACAGGCTGTCGATGTAGCGGTCTTTTAAGTTGGTTAGTTCCAGATAGTCCAGAGTTTCTCGGATTTTTTCCCAATCTTCTGGTCTCAGTCGACCTCGGCTGTAGGGAAAACGTCCAAAACTGACCAGTTCTTCCACCGTCAATTTGGCTTGGTAATTGATTTTCTGCTTTAGGATAGTCAGTTCTTGAGCCAGTTCTTGCGAATTCCAACTCTCGATTTCACGGCCTTTGATACTGAGAATTCCCTGATCTTTCTTGGTCAGTCTGCTCATGATGGAGAGGAGAGTCGATTTTCCAGCACCATTTGGACCAATAAAGGCTGTCAGTTTCTGAGGACTGACTTCAAGTGAAATGTCTTGCAAAATATCCTGTTTTTGAATGGATTTGTCAATGTTTTCCAGTTTCACTGACGCGCCCTCCTGTATAGTAAGATAAAGAATAAGAGACCACCTACGCTCTCGATGATCATGCTGATGCGAATTTCCAGCGCAAAGACTCGTTCAATCAGGGCTTGTCCCAAGGTCAAACTAATAAATCCAACCAGAATGGCTACGATAAAGAGTAACTTGTGCCGATAGTCTTTGACAATCAGGTAGGTGAGGTTAGCCAACATAAAGCCGAAGAAGGCCATAGGCCCTACCAAGGCAGTGGCCGTTGAAGTTAAAAGCACGATGCCCCAGAGGAGTTCTCTCTGTTCTTTTTCAACATCGAGTCCCAATATCTGAGCCGTTTCTCTTTGTAGGTGCAAGACATCCAGAATGACTGCTTTCCGAAAGAAAAAGATGGTCAAAGCAAGGATAATCAGAGAGCCGATGGCTAGGATGGAAGTATTGAGATGCTGAAAGGAAGCAAAGAGACTGTTCTGCAGTTTATCGTATTCGTTTGGATCCATCAGGACTTGGAGGAAGGTACTGATATTTCGAAAGAGACTTCCGAGGGCTAGACAGATCAGCAGGATGAAGACCAGATCTTGCTTCATCAGCGTCTTCAAGTAGCCTTGTAAGGCAAGAAAGAAGAGGGATTGGACAAGAAGTAAGACTAGGAATTCTAAGATAGGGGACTTACCAAGTTGAAGAAACTTGCTTTCAAAAACCAGTAGTAGGGTTTGTAGTAGGACGTAGAAGGATTCAATTCCCAAAATACTAGGTGTCAGGAAGCGATTTTCCGTCAGGGTTTGAAAACTAATGGTCGAAATCCCAGTCGCGATAGCTACCAAGAGATAAACGATGATCTTTTGGGAACGCAACTTCCAAGCAAAGGCTGACAAGTGAGTGATGGGCCAAAAGTAGAGAAGGAAAGCTCCGATGGCCAGAATAATGAGAAGACCGAAGAGTTTGGTATGTTTGCTTTTAAACTGCATCTTTTCGTCCCCCTCTCCAGAGAAGTAGGATAAAGACGACGCTACCAATGATTCCTAGTAGAAGACTGACAGACAACTCATAGGGTCGAATCAGAACTCGGGATAGGATATCGCAAGCCAGAACTAGATTGGCCCCAACCAGTGCGACCATGAGTTTGGTTTGACTCAAATTATCTCCATAGCGCTTGCGGACAAGATTGGGAACGATGACTCCGAGAAATGGCAAGCCACCCACGGTAATCATGGTGACACTAGTCGTTAGCGCAACCAGAAAGAGGGACAGTTTTTCAAGCAGGGAGTAAGAAATCCCCAAACTTTCGCTAGTTTCTTTTCCTAGATTCATGATGGTAAAGGTTTGGGATAATTTCCAAACGGCTATCAGGATAATGAGCCCTGAGAAAAGCCATTCATACTGATGAGTCTGAATCATGGAGAAGGAGCCCTGGGTCCAAGCGGTCATACTCTGAACCAGATTGAAACGATAGGCGATAACTTCTGTCACAGAGCCGAGAATCCCGCTATAGATGATCCCAATCAAGGGTAGCATCCACCTTTCCTTTACAGTAAAAATGGTCATAAAGGCTAGGAAGAAGAGAGTAAGTACGATGGATGAAACAAAAGCAAAGAGCATCTTTTGAGTCAGACTAGCCGACGGAAAGACAAAGAGGCTCAATACCATTCCTAGTTTAGCGGCTTCAGTGGTTCCAACTGTACTCGGAGCAGCAAACTGATTTTGAGTGATAGTCTGCATGAGGAGTCCTGCCATACTCATACTAGAGGCAGTAAGGAGAATGCTAATGGTTCTTGGAAGACGGGACTCTTGAAAGAGAAGCCAAGTTTCATGATCCAGTGCAAAGAGTTTTCCCCATGAAAAATCACTGGTCCCAATGCTAATAGAGAGAAAGACTAGGAGTAGAAGTAAGCCAATTAAATAATGAGAAAGTTTCATACCCCGTCCTTTCATGTAGATTTGGTATTGAAAGATACCTGCGGATATTACTGTAACACGATTTCTTTAATCTGTCAATAAATTTTCTGACAATTTAATGAATAAAACAAGGAGAGAGTACCAGGACCTTCTCCTCTGTTTTCCTATTCTAAAATGTTTTTGCCTTCTTTAACACGCCAATGATAATCCGATAAAATAATATCTTCAAGAGAGTAGCTAGCCTTCCAATCAAGATATTGTTTAGCTTTTGATGCGTCTGCTAGGACGCTAGCTGGGTCACCAGCACGGCGAGCAACAATTTCGTGTGGTATTTTTTGATTCAGTAATTCTTCAGCAGTTTTAAAGATTTCTTTGACGGTATAGCCTTTTTCAGTTCCTAAGTTAAAGATTTGAGAAGAACTGTTTTCTTGAAATAGGTAGTTCATTCCTTTAACATGAGCCTGTGCAAGATCCAAGACATGAATGTAATCTCGAATACATGAACCATCACGTGTATCGTAGTCATCTCCAAATATTTTCAGGCTATCATTTTGTCCCAATGCGGTCTTGTTGATATTTGGAATGATATGAGTTGGATTTTTCACGCGCAGACCGTTTGAAGCATCCATTTCAGCCCCAGCTACATTAAAGTAACGGAAAATGACATATTTCCAATCGTAGCGATTAGCCATCCAGTAAATCATTCGTTCGCCCATCAGTTTTGTCTCTGCATAAGGGTTGACAGGGTCGAGCAGGGTATCTTCAGTAGCTGGCTTGTCAATACAGTTATTACCATAGAGAGAAGCAGTCGAAGAGAACATGATTTTTTGAATGCCAAATTCAGATAAGACTTTGAGAACTTGGTTCATACCAGCAACGTTGGCAGTGAAGTATTTACTTGGATTTTCAATACTTTCGCTCACAACAATCTCACCTGCACAATGAAGAACAGCGTCAATCTTATTTTCTTCTAAGTAAGCCTTTAAGGTGCTAGCATCATAAACATCTAGTTGCTTAAAGCTAGCACGACTATCCACAGCCGAACGATTTCCTGTAGAGAGATTATCTAGAACATGTACCTGATAGCCAGCATTTAAAAGAGCTTTAACGGTATGGGAGCCAATGTAGCCAGCTCCACCTGTAACAAGAATTGTTTTGGTCATGATTTTTTCCTTCTCCTAGTTTTGTACTATTTTAAAGAAAGAGGGAAGGAAAGTCAACTATTTTCTGTAATTTTCATGAAAAAAACTGAACAAATATAGTATTGGATTGTTTGTTTTGTTTGGAAATAAAAATTCAAGTTAATCTTGGAATGTTTACTAGATTTTGCATCATATGCAAGAGAATACTATCCTTTTCTAAGATACAGTAAGACTAAGATACTAATTTAGAAATCCACCTTCCCGCTATCCTTCTCCTATAAAAAGTGGTAAAATGGATGAAAGAAAGAAGGAACTGAAATGACAACATTATTTTCAAAAATCAAAGAAGTAACAGAACTTGCTGCGATCTCAGGTCATGAAGCACCTGTCCGCGCTTATCTTCGTGAAAAGTTGACACCGCACGTGGATGAAGTGGTGACAGATGGCTTGGGTGGTATTTTCGGGATTAAACATTCAGAAGCTGCGGATGCGCCACGCGTCTTGGTCGCTTCTCATATGGATGAAGTTGGTTTTATGGTTAGCGAAATCAAGCCAGATGGTACCTTCCGTGTCGTAGAAATCGGTGGTTGGAACCCCATGGTAGTTAGCAGCCAACGTTTCAAACTCTTAACACGTGATGGTCGTGAAATTCCTGTGATTTCGGGTTCTATCCCTCCACATTTGACTCGTGGAAAGGGTGGACCAACTATGCCAGCTATTGCAGATATCGTCTTTGATGGCGGTTTTGCGGACAAGGCTGAGGCAGAAAGTTTTGGCATCCGTCCTGGCGATACCATCGTACCAGATAGTTCGGCAATCTTGACAGCCAATGAAAAAAATATCATTTCAAAAGCTTGGGACAACCGCTACGGTGTTCTGATGGTGAGCGAGTTGGCGGAATCTCTGTCAGGTCAAAAACTGGGAAATGAACTCTATCTTGGCTCTAACGTCCAAGAAGAAGTTGGTCTCCGTGGTGCTCATACATCTACAACCAAGTTTGACCCAGAAGTTTTCCTAGCAGTTGACTGCTCCCCAGCAGGTGATGTCTACGGTGGTCAAGGCAAGATTGGAGATGGAACCTTGATTCGTTTCTACGATCCAGGTCACTTGCTTCTCCCAGGAATGAAGGATTTCCTTTTGACAACGGCTGAAGAAGCTGGAATCAAGTACCAATACTACTGTGGTAAAGGCGGAACAGACGCTGGCGCAGCTCATCTGAAAAATGGCGGTGTTCCATCTACAACAATCGGTGTTTGCGCTCGTTATATCCATTCTCACCAAACCCTCTACGCTATGGATGACTTCTTAGAAGCGCAAGCTTTCTTGCAAGCCTTGGTGAAAAAATTGGATCGTTCAACAGTTGACTTGATTAAAAATTATTAAACTTAAGGAGGTGGTAGGGATGGTAGAACCAAACCTAGAAAGCCTTATAAAAGATCTTTACAATCATGCTCGCCATGATTTGAGTGAAGATTTAGTTGCTGCTCTCCTAGAGACTGCTAAAAAACTGCCTACTACAAATGAGCAATTGCTGGCAGTTCGTCTCTCAGGTCTGGTCAATCGTGAATTGCTCAAGAATCCCAAACATCCGGCACCTGAGTTGCTCAACTTGGCTCGCTTTATCAAAAGAGAAGAAGCCAAGTACCGAGGAACCACAGCTTCTGCGCTTATGTATGGGGAGATTTTTAAAATGCTTTGATTCCATTGTGGATCAAAGTATTTTTTGTAAGACCTATCTCGTGAACGCTCAAATAGTAGTAACAAGGAATCATGAGAAGTTAGCCGAGACCATAGTAGTGAAGAAACTTATGTAATGGAAGTGGAGAGAAGTGAGGAATCGTCAAACGGTAGGGGATGGGTTGTTTGAAGGGTACTATGAGAAAGATAGGGTAAGGTGAAATTAAATACGAACAAATTGATTTGGAAATTCAAATCGCTTTCTATCAATGTTTTCTAAGATACAGTGCCCTAGTCCAACTTCAATATACTATAAAAGAACAGATGGAAGCAATTATGATTGACTTCTATCTTTAAAATAAATGGTCTGATAGGAAAAACGTGTCCCCTCATAAAATATAGGATAGTACGGATGAAAGGCTTTTGTAGACTGGAGGACGAAGGAGTTTAGAAACTCTCGTTAAAAGTTAGTTGAACAGGAGTATGGTGATGTAAATCATTATCAAAAATTATTTCTACATCGAAATAGTTGAAAGTTGAAAGGACAAGTGTTACAATTATTTTATTCGTTTCGATATCGAAATAAATTGGAGGTGTTATGAAAGATAGTCATTTGCTAGCCCATCATATTCGCTTGTTGAATGGGCGGATTTTTCAAAAGTTACTGAGCCAAGATCCTGAGGCTCTTTATAGGGGTGAGCAGGGCAAGATTTTAGCGGTTTTATGGAATAGTGAAACTGGCTGTGCAACTGCGACAGATATTGCGCTTGCGACTGGGCTTGCGAATAATACGCTGACGACTATGATAAAAAAGCTAGAGGAACAAAAGCTTGTAACTGTTAGTCCATGTGGAAAAGATAAGCGTAAAAAGTATTTGGTTTTAATAGAGTTGGGCAAGTCCCAGAAAGAAGTGGGGCATCGTGTCAGTCAGAAATTGGATACGGTTTTTTACAAAGGCTTTTCAGAGGAAGAAATTCAGCAATTTGAAGCCTTTCAAGAAAGGATTTTGGCGAATCTGAAAGAGAAGGCAAAAGAGGATTAAAATAGATCAAATTAGCTGTTTGTAAGTAAAGGCCACTTTTGACTTTGTTTTCCAACTCTTAGGACAAGGAAACTATGTGGTTAGCTATGGTCAGACTCAGATTGATTGCCTTGCCTATGCCCAGTACGATATCTTCCGTCTAGAAAACGGGAAAATTGTGGAGCATTGGGACAATAAGGAAGTCATGCCTAAGGTAGAAGACTTGACCAATCGAGGGAAGTTTTAAATGAGGACAAAGAATGATTGAATACAAAAATGTAGCTTTACGTTACACAGAAAAAGATGTCTTGAGAGATGTCAATTTACGGATTGAGAATGGGGAATTTATGGTTTTAGTTGGTCCATCTGGCTCAGGTAAGACGACCATGATTAAGATGATTAACCGTCTCTTGGAACCGACTGATGGAAATATTTATATGGATGGCAAGCGCATCAAAGACTATGATGAGCGTGAACTTCGTCTTTCTACTGGTTATGTTTTACAGGCTATTGCTCTCTTTCCCAATCTAACGGTCGCGGAAAATATTGCCCTGATTCCTGAGATGAAGGGCTGGACTAAGGAAGAAATTGCTCAGAAAACAGAAGAGCTTTTGGCAAAGGTTGGTTTACCAGTAGCTGAGTATGGGCATCGTTTGCCTAGTGAATTATCTGGTGGAGAACAGCAACGGGTCGGTATTGTTCGTGCTATGATTGGTCAGCCTAAGATTCTCCTCATGGATGAACCTTTTTCAGCCTTGGATGCTATTTCGAGAAAACAGTTGCAGATTCTGACAAAAGAATTGCATAAAGAGTTTGGAATGACAACTATTTTTGTAACCCATGATACGGATGAAGCTCTGAAATTGGCGGACCGTATTGCTGTCTTGCAGGATGGAGAGATTCGTCAGGTGGCGAATCCCGAGACGATTTTAAAAGCTCCTGCCACAGAATTTGTAGCAGACTTGTTTGGAGGTAGTGTTCATGACTAATTTAATTGCAACTTTTCAGGATCGTTTTAGTGATTGGTTGACAGCTCTATCTCAACATTTGCAGTTGTCACTTTTGACCTTGTTGCTGGCTATCTTTATAGCGATTCCCTTGGCTGTTTATCTTCGTTATCATGAGAAATTGGCGGATTGGGTCTTGCAGCTTGCAGGGATTTTCCAGACTATCCCGTCACTGGCCTTGTTGGGGCTCTTTATCCCCTTGATGGGAATTGGAACCTTGCCAGCTTTGACAGCTCTAGTGATCTATGCGATTTTCCCGATCTTACAAAATACCATCACTGGGTTGAAGGGAATTGATCCAAGTCTGCAAGAGGCTGGAATTGCCTTTGGGATGACTAGATGGGAGCGACTCAAGAAGTTTGAAATTCCACTTGCCATGCCTGTTATGATGTCTGGGATTCGCACGGCGGCCGTTTTGATTATCGGTACGGCCACGTTGGCGGCCTTGATTGGTGCAGGGGGACTAGGTTCATTTATCCTTTTGGGAATTGACCGTAATAATGCCAGTCTGATTTTAATCGGGGCCCTTTCTTCTGCAGTGCTGGCCATTGCCTTTAACTTCCTACTAAAAATGATGGAAAAAGCAAAATTGCGGACGATTTTCTCTGGTTTTGCCTTGGTGACAATATTACTCGGTCTGTCTTACAGTCCAGCCCTTTTGGCTCAAAAAGAGAAAGAAAACTTGGTTATTGCTGGAAAATTGGGTCCAGAACCAGAAATTTTGGCCAATATGTATAAACTCCTAATTGAGGAAAATACCAGTATGACTGCAACTGTTAAACCAAATTTTGGGAAAACAAGCTTCCTCTATGAAGCTCTGAAAAAAGGCGATATTGACATCTATCCTGAATTTACGGGTACGGTGACTGAAAGTTTGCTTCAGCCATCACCTAAAGTGAGTCATGAGCCAGAGCAGGTTTATGATGTAGCGCGTGACGGTATTGCCAAACAGGATCATCTAGCCTATCTCAAACCTATGTCTTATCAAAATACCTATGCTGTAGCTGTTCCGAAGAAAATTGCTCAAGAATATGGCTTGAAGACCATTTCGGACTTGAAAAAAGTGGAAGGACAGTTAAAGGCAGGCTTTACTCTCGAATTTAATGACCGTGAAGATGGAAATAAGGGCTTGCAATCAATGTATGGTCTTAACCTCAATGTAGCGACCATGGAGCCAGCCCTTCGCTATCAGGCAATTCAGTCAGGCGATATTCAAATCACGGATGCCTATTCAACTGATGCGGAATTGGCGCGTTATGATTTGCAGGTCTTGGAAGATGACAAGCAACTCTTCCCACCTTATCAAGGAGCGCCACTCATGAAAGAAGCTTTGCTTAAGAAGCATCCTGAGTTGGAGAAAGTTCTCAATAAATTGGCTGGTAAAATTACTGAAAGCCAGATGAGCCAGCTCAACTACCAAGTCGGTGTTGAAGGCAAGTCAGCAGAACAAGTAGCCAAGGAGTTTTTACAAGAACAAGGTTTGTTGAAGAAATGATGGGGCAGAGACTTTAAGCATACTGAACTAAACTTCCTTAAACGACTAGATAAAAGAATGCTCAGACAATTTCGTCTGGGCTTTTTGATTATTGAAAAGATAAGAAACTCAGTAGCCTAGAAATAAGGCAACCGAGCTTTAATCTGTATTCAATTTTTAGGAATGAGAAGGTCTAGATAAAATTGGACAACTTCCTGTTCTGTGAAATCTTGCCCTTTTTTGAGCCACCAGGTCAATGTCTCGATAAAGTTGGATACGATTAAGTGTTGGAGGTAAGAAGTAGGCAGACTCGGGTGAGATTCTTTTAAATCATCAGCCATCACGGAATAGACATGGTGTTCTAGCTCTTTATGGAGTTGACGGAGGAAGTAGTCATTTTTGGAAAATAGCAGACTGGTGATATGGTCTTGGTTTTTCTGAAAATGCAGAAAGAGGTGGGCGAGATAGTCCACGGTAGAAACGGATTGCTCTCTTTCAAAGAGGTGATGGAAGAGGTGGCGGCAAAGCTCGTCCAGAAGAAGCTCCTTACTCTCATAGTGACAGTAAAAGGTGGATCGTCCCACATCTGCGAGATCAATGATATCCTGAACAGTAGTGGCCTCGTAGCCCTTAGCATTCAAAAGTTGTATAAAAGCTTGATAGATGGCTTTTTTGGTTTTGCTGATACGGCGGTCAATGTTAGTCATATGGACACTTGAGGCAAATTGTTCAGAACTGAATAAAGCTGACGTTTTGCTTCTATCCTTTCTTTGAGTTTTAGTGGATAATGATAATGAACAAGGTGTTCATAAATCTATTATAACAAAGGAATGAGAAATATGAAGGCAAAATATGCTGTTTGGGTGGCTTTTTTCTTAAATTTGACTTATGCCATTGTTGAGTTTATTGCAGGTGGAGTATTTGGTTCTAGCGCTGTTCTTGCTGACTCTGTGCATGACTTGGGAGATGCGATTGCAATTGGAATATCAGCTTTTCTAGAAACAATCTCTAATCGTGAAGAAGACAATCAGTACACCTTGGGCTATAAGCGGTTTAGCCTGCTAGGAGCCTTGGTAACAGCGATAATACTCATGACAGGATCTGTTCTAGTCATTTTGGAAAATGTCACGAAGATTTTGCATCCGCAACCAGTCAATGATGAGGGGATTCTCTGGTTAGGAATTATTGCGATTACTATCAATCTGTTAGCGAGTCTGGTGGTTGGTAAGGGAAAGACAAAGAATGAGTCTATTCTGAGTCTTCATTTTCTGGAAGATACGCTAGGGTGGGTAGCTGTTATCCTGATGGCGATTGTTCTTCGATTTACGGACTGGTATATCCTAGATCCTCTTTTGTCCCTTGTCATTTCTTTCTTTATTCTTTCAAAAGCCCTTCCACGTTTTTGGTCTACGCTCAAGATTTTCTTGGATGCTGTGCCAGAAGGTCTTGATATCAAGCAAGTAAAGAATGGCCTGGAGAGATTGGACAATGTGGCCAGCCTTAATCAGCTTAATCTCTGGACTATGGATGGTTTGGAAAAAAATGCCATTGTCCATATTTGTATGAAAGAAATGGGGAATATGGAAGCTTGTAAAGAATCTATTCGAATTTTCCTCAAAGATTGTGGTTTTCAAAACGTCACCATTGAGGTTGATGAAGACCTAGCAACCCACCGAGCCCATAAGCGAAAGGTGTGTGACTTGGAGCGGAATCATGAGCATCATCATTAGAAAAAAATGAAAAATACTTGGATACTATCTTATTTGGAATAGAGTAATTTCTTTATTAT
>NZ_JBBJZX010000063.1:0-11777 GCF_038148935.1 Streptococcus pseudopneumoniae
TGTTTTGAGCAACCTGTGGCTAGCTTCCTAGTTTGCTCTTTGATTTTCATTGAGTATTAACGATTGTTACTGTAAGTAATGTCCTTACAACAAGCAATTTTTCTCCTAGACTTGAAATAAAGCACATTTCTCTATATAATAATACTCATATAGAAAACACCTTTTAGAAAGATACCTATGCTTCCATATCCATTTTCCTATTTTTCAAGTATTTGGGGATTTCGTAAGCCCCTGTCCAAACGTTTCGGACTCAACTGGTTTCAACTTCTCTTTACCAGTATCTTCCTTATCAGCTTGTCTATGGTACCCATTGCCATCCAAAACAGCTCACAGGAGACTTATCCGCTAGAAACTTTTATCGATAATGTCTATGAACCTCTGACAGATGAGGTTATCCAGGATCTCTCTGAACATGCTAGAATTGTTGATGGCACATTAACTTATACAGGAACAGCTAATCAAGCGCCTTCTGTTGTGATTGGTCCAAGCCCAAGTAAGGAGTTCCCGAAGGACTTGCAACTGCATTTCGATACAAATGAGCTGATCATCAGCAAGGAAAGTAAGGAACTGACCCGAATCTCTTACCGAGCGATTCAGACTGAGAGTTTCAAAAGTAAGGACAGCTTGACCCAAGCAATTTCTAAAGACTGGTACCAGCAGAATCGTGTCTATATCAGTCTCTTCCTAGTTCTCGGTGCGAGCTTCCTCTTTGGTTTGAATTTCTTTATCGTCTCTCTAGGAGCGAGTCTTCTCCTTTATATCACTAAGAAATCACGCCTCTTTTCATTTAGAACCTTTAAAGAGTGCTACCATTTTATCTTGAATTGTTTAGGATTGCCGACTCTGATTACACTTATTTTGGGATTATTTGGCCAAAATATGTCAACCCTCATTACTGTACAAAATATTCTTTTTGTTCTGTATCTGGTCACTATCTTTTATAAAACACATTTCCGTGATCCAGATTACCATAAATAGGAGATTTTTATGCCCGTTACGATTAAAGACGTGGCCAAGGCTGCTGGTGTTTCACCTTCAACCGTAACCCGTGTTATTCAAAATAAATCAACCATTAGCGACGAAACAAAAAAACGCGTTCGTAAGGCTATGAAAGAGCTCAATTACCATCCCAACCTCAATGCTCGCAGCTTGGTAAGTAGCTATACTCAGGTGATTGGTTTGGTTCTTCCTGATGACTCAGACGCCTTCTACCAGAATCCTTTCTTTCCATCGGTTCTACGTGGCATCTCTCAAGTCGCATCTGAAAACCACTATGCCATTCAGATCGCAACAGGGAAAGATGAGAAGGAGCGTCTCAACGCTATTTCACAAATGGTCTACGGCAAGCGTGTAGATGGGCTAATCTTTCTCTATGCCCAAGAAGAAGACCCTCTCGTAAAACTCGTCGCAGAAGAACAGTTCCCCTTCCTTATCTTAGGTAAATCTCTATCTCCTTTCATCCCACTTGTCGACAACGACAATGTTCAAGCTGGTTTTGATGCGACAGAATATTTCATCAAAAAAGGCTGCAAACGAATTGCCTTTATCGGAGGAAGTAAAAAGCTCTTCGTGACCAAAGACCGTTTAACAGGCTATGAACAGGCGCTTAAACATTACAAACTTACCACTGACAACAATCGCATCTACTTTGCAGACGAGTTTCTGGAAGAAAAGGGCTATAAATTTAGCAAGCGATTATTCAAGCACGATCCACAAATTGATGCTATCATCACAACCGATAGTCTCCTAGCTGAAGGTGTTTGTGACTATATTGCCAAACACCAGCTGGATGTCCCTGTTCTCAGCTTTGACTCGGTTAATCCCAAGCTCAATTTGGCAGCATATATAGATATCAATAGCCTAGCCCTTGGACGCACTTCTTTAGAAACTATTCTCTGTATCATCAATGATTCTAAAGAAAATAGACAAATCTGCTACCGCCAGTTGATTGCCCACAAAATTATTGAAAAATAAGAGGCTGGTCAAAAAATCTTTAAAAGCAAAAACGCATACTATCAGGTGTTTAAAAACTTGATAGTATGCGTTTTATTGTGGGAAGACTCATTTTAAGTACTAGTCACTAGTTATCTATCTCAACAAATCTTCCTAGAATATGAACATTCTCTGATACAGAGACAAAGGCACCTGGGTCCACTTGTGTCATAATCTGTTTAAATTCATTAAACTCTGCACGTGTAATGACAGTGATTAAAACTGCCTTTCTCTCATGATTATAGGTTCCTTCTGCATCGTGGATCATGGTTGCGCCGCGGTGCAATTTTTTATGGATTTTCTCAATTACCTTCTCTGGATGATTGGTCACAATCATGGCCTGCATGCGTTTTTGCTTGGTAAAGACAGCGTCTGTCACACGGCTAGAGACAAAGATGGTAATCATAGAGTAGAGAGCGTATTTCCAACCAAAGGTCAAACCTGCTATCAGCATGATGGTCCCATTTACCAAGAAAGAAATACTACCGACATTCTTACCTGTTTTCTTGCGAATGGTCAGGCTGACGATATCCGTTCCCCCACTGGAGATATTGTTGCGAAGAGCAAAACCAATCCCCAAGCCCATAACAACGCCCCCAAAAAGGGCATTGATAATGGGATCCTCCGTCAAGGTTGCCACAGGGACAAACTGGATAAAGAAGGAACTCATAGACACCGTGATAAATGTAAAGACGGTGAACTTATGGCCAATCTGATACCAGGCCAAGACCATCAAAGGGAAGTTAATGGCGTAAAAGGTTAGCGAAATTGGTATATGAAAACCAAACCAGTGATTACTCAAGGCAGAGATAATCTGTGCCAAACCTGTCGCACCACTCGAATACACATGCCCCGGTTGGAAAAAGAAATTGACCGCTACTGCTGATAAAAATCCATAGACCAGAGAGGCCGAAATCTTCTCATCATATTTCTCACGAGAGATGCTTTGTAAGACACGTAAAATTTTTATCTGATAAGCAAAGCGGCGCAGATAATAGCGCCACCGCTTAATTCGTTTTGCTTGTTTCATCTTCTTCTACTCAACATTTCAAACATTAAAGCAAGAGGGTTTCAATTGAATCTCTAGTTCCTCTAGTTGTTTGAGTGCTACTGTTGATGGAGCTTGTGTCATTGGGTCACTTGCCTTGTTGTTCTTAGGAAAGGCAATGACTTCACGGATATTTTCTTCTCCAGCAAGCAACATGACAAAGCGGTCAAGACCGATAGCCAAGCCACCGTGTGGTGGGAAACCATAGTCCATGGCTTCAAGAAGGAAGCCAAACTGGTCATTTGCTTCTTCGGCTGAGAAACCAAGAGCCTTGAACATGCGTTCTTGAAGGTCTTTTTGATTGATACGAAGGCTACCACCACCAAGCTCATAACCGTTCAAGACGATATCGTAAGCAATGGCACGAACCTTAGCCAAATCACCTTCTAATTCGTGAGCAGTCTCTTCCTGTGGAAGTGTGAATGGATGGTGGGCGCTCATGTAACGGCCTTCTTCTTCAGACCATTCAAACATTGGCCAGTCAACCACCCAAAGGAAGTTGAATTTATCGTTATCAATCAAGCCAAGCTCTTTGGCAATACGTCCACGAAGGGCACCAAGAGTTGCGTTAGCTACTTCAAGCGTATCCGCCACAAAGAGAACCAAGTCCTTATCTTCAAGAGCAAGTGCTGCTGTCAATTCTGCTTGGATGTTAGTCAAGAACTTGGCAACGGGTCCGTTTAATTCTCCATCAACCACCTTGACCCAAGCAAGACCTTTGGCACCATACTGTTTGGCTACTTCCGTCATCTTGTCGATGTCTTTACGTGAATAGTTGTCCGCAGCTCTTTTGACTACAATTGCTTTAACGGCAGGTGCTTCTGAAAAGACTTTAAAGTCTACACCTTTGACAACTTCTGTTAAGTCCTGAAGCAACATGTCAAAACGGGTATCAGGTTTATCAGAACCGTAAAGAGCCATAGCATCATCATACTTCATACGTGGGAAAGGCAGAGTGACTTCAATGCCTTTTGTTTCCTTCATCACGCGCGCAATCAAACCTTCTGTGATATCTTGGATTTCTTGCTCAGTAAGGAAGGACGTTTCCAAGTCGATCTGGGTAAACTCAGGTTGTCGGTCACCACGCAAGTCCTCATCACGGAAACATTTAACGATTTGGTAATAACGGTCAAAACCAGCATTCATCAACAATTGCTTAGTGATTTGTGGACTTTGTGGAAGAGCGTAAAAATGTCCTTTATTAACACGAGATGGTACCAAGTAGTCACGCGCCCCTTCTGGCGTTGACTTAGAAAGAAATGGTGTCTCCACGTCGATAAACTCCAACTCATCCAAGTAGTTGCGAATAGAGTGGGTCACCTTAGCACGAAGTTTGAGATTTTCCAACATCTCTGGACGACGAAGGTCAAGGTAACGGTAACGCAAACGCGTATCGTCATTGGCCTCAATACCATCCTTAATCTCAAATGGTGTTGTCTTAGCTGTATTAAGCACTGTCAAAGCCGTCACGTTTAACTCAACTGCACCAGTTGGCAACTTATCATTGGCTTGCTCACGCGCAGCAACTTGACCAGTCACCTCGATAACAAATTCGCTACGAAGGCTTTCAGCTGTTGCCATAACCTCTGCAGAGACTTTTTCAGGGTTGATAACCAACTGCATGATTCCTTCACGGTCACGAAGGTCGATAAAGATCAAACCACCAAGGTCACGACGACGGCCAACCCATCCTTTCAAGGTTATTTCTTGTCCGATGTGTTCCTCACGAACACGACCAGCATACATACTACGTTTCATTGTTTCTCTCCTCTTTTATTCTGTTACTATTTTACCATAAAAGCGCAGGCTCTTCATGAAAATCAGCAGAAAAGTTTGCCAGTCTTTAAAAATTAGCGCCCATACAAAAAATCCGATGAAGTTCACCGGACTCTTTTATTTTGAATTGTTGCCTGCTTTACGCTTTTCAGCAATTTCGGCTGCCTTTCGAGGCAAGACAATTTCCGTTATGTAAGCCGTCCCAAAACGCAGTACACCTGCAATAGGGGCAAAGACAACTGCTAGATAATTGTAGAAGAAATCGCCTTTGAAGGCATAAGCTAGTGCCCCGATAATGAAAAATAGAACAACTGCTTGAATCACTGCTAATAAAATTACTCGTTTCATGTGACCTCCTGACTCTATTATAGCATGAGAATCATCAAAAAGCCGACTAAATTATTCAAAGCGTGAAGAGAAATACTGTAGACCAGACCTTTTCTGCTAATATAAGCCAAGCCCAAACTAAAACCAAGGCTAAAATAGACAAAAAATTGTTGCACATCACCTGGGAAATGAATCAAGGTAAACAGAAGACTAGATACCAGAAGAAAAATCAGAGTTTGTTTACTATTGTCCTGCTTAGGAAAGAGGTAGCGTGCTAACATCCCTCTAAAGATAAGTTCTTCCGTCAAAGGAGCAAAAATAACGACCGCAAAGAATGAGAAAAGTGGTTGAGACAAAGTCAAGTCTATCGCTATTTGCTGATTTACTGAAGGATCATTTGGCAAGAAAAACTGGACAACAAGAGATAAGAACCAAACCAAGACAGGAAGCCAAATAAATCGGTTGAAGCCACTCTTCTCAATACGAACAGGACCTTTCTGATACCATTTGTAAATGCCGTACACATAAACTCCAGCCAAGGCCACGTAGAGCAAGGTCACAGCATAGGGTGAACCGCCTAAGGCAAGCGACGTAGTCGCGAGCACCTGAATGAAGCCATAGATGAATAAAAAGGATAGAACAGCTAGAAGAAACCAGCCGAGGTTTTTAAGTAATTTCATAAAGGTCTCCTATCTTGCTTTATAGCTATTTTTCAATACAAAGAGGTTCGCTATTCCTAATACAAGTACCCAGGCAAGTAACATACCGATGTTAGAAAAAGATATTTCTCCACCTTTTTTATTTAAAAGATTTACAATAGGACCAACGAACGAGTAATCCAACACTTTTTGAACCGTATCATTTTGAGAAGCAATCATAGGTAAAAAAGAGACAATTAACATAGGGAAGATACTATAAACTTGCGCTTTAGATTGAGTATCTAACACCGCACCGATTAGAAGGTTGAGAAAAATAATACTAATCGTTGCTAGGAGCAAATAGATAACGTAGGCAAATAAATAACCTGATAGATCTACTTTAAGATAGATGGGAAGCACAATCATAGCAAGTAACATTATCAGAATAGGGAGAACGAGCATACTGAAAGTATATTCTGTTGCTGTCACACCACTTAGGAGGAGTGATTTAAGATTTCGTTTTTCCTTATCTTCTGCCATCATAATCGATACCATATAACCACTTCCCATGCTCAAGACCATCGTCAAGCTAGCAGATAGAAAAAATAGGCTCAATTGTCCATTCTTATTTAAAAATTCATTATATAAAACAGTCAGTCCAAAAGGCAACAATAGAGTCGCCAACAAAGATGAATTGCTAATAAGGACTTGTAATCTTAACCATAGTAGGGCATTTAATTTTCTAAACATCTAACTTTTCTCCTGTCAATCTGATAAAGATTTCTTCTAGTGTCGGCTCACAAGAGTGGACCATCATCAAATCTGTCGTGTCTAAATGTGGTAATTCTTCAAATGGAACTATCTGTTCTCGTCCATCGTTATAAACCACACGTACTTTCTTATCCACATGGTACTTCTGGATAATATCTTGCGGACTTCCATACTCTATTAAGTTTCCCTTATTTAAAAGAGATAAGCGATCACAAAGCAGAGTTGCTTCATTCATATCATGCGTGGTCAGAAAGATAGTTGTCCCCGCCTGCTTTAATTCTTGAAGTAGGGTATGAATCATCTTGGATGTTGTAGGGTCTAAGCCACTGGTTGGCTCATCTAGGAAGAGAATCTTAGGTGCATTCAGAAGGGCACGAGCCAAGAACATTCGTTGTTTCATTCCTGTAGATAGTTTTTCTGCGATAATATCTTTAGCATCTGCCAATCCAACCTGTTGGAGTACCTGATTTACTCTATCTGACTTGAGACCATATAACTTAGCATAGATGAGAAGATTTTTATAAAGACTCATCTTTTCATAAAAACCACTGCCATCACTAACTATACCGATTTGTTCCAAATCATTTGAAGTTAAATCTTGAGAATTCTTGCCTAACAAAACTGTGTTACCTTGATCTGCAGCCAACTGACCTGTTAAGACATTGATCATGGTTGTTTTACCTGAGCCAGAAGGGCCAAGAAAACCAAAGATTTCTCCCTCCTTAATCTCAAAAGAAATCTGATGAAGAGCTTTTTTGCTCCCAAAACTTTTGCTTACATTTTCAACACGAATCATAGAAACTCCTTTATTTGAAATAGCGTTTTACCATAGGTAACTGCATCACATTGATATAAATATGGATTGCTCCTACAAGCAAGAAGGCTAGTAACTGAATCTCTCCTGTCAAGAAAGAAATGATAAAAAGAAAAATATATAAGGCTGGTAAGACATACTGATTTAATTGGAATAAAATCCGAAAACTCTGTTCTAAATTAGCTTGTCGCTCCCCTTCATCATAAGAATTTACATACTCTAAGACATCCTTTGGTGTTGAGAAAAATGCCAAATCAAACTGACGAACAATCGCAATGGTCTTAAAAAGATATTTTTGAACACTGAAAATCAGCACTAATCCCAAAAAAGAAAGAGATAAGGTTAGATTGCTTCTATTTGGTACAATCACTTCACTACCTGAGATGAAAAGAGCCAATAAAATCGCTACGCTTGCAATATTAAAAGCAATGGTTCCAAACTCGAGATTCCGATACATTTGCACATAATAGGTTTCATTCAGATCATCATCCATTTCCTCTTGATACAAGGAATGAAATTTTCTGCTTTTCTTTAAGAAATTGAATGTCAAAAGAATGCTAATGAAACCTAACACTAAACAAATAGCTGATATCCATGGTATCAAGATTTTTACATCTAACATAATTCCGTGGGATTCGGCAACAGCCTTAAACATCCCTACAAACATGCCCAAGAAAGCTCCCAAGACAACACACATTAAAAACAACAATCCACGTTTCTTTTTCTTTTTCATATTCATTCTCCTTATTCACTTGCTAGATTTTTGGATTTCTTTTCAATCCAGTCAACGACTGGGATAAGAGCAAAGTAGGCCCAGATAAATTGGTCGCTGTAATAGAGATCAAACCATCCTAGATTTGTTCCAATTAGTAGACACAGGCTGACTAATAGAGCTATGGCAACTACATAATAGATTACTTTATACTTGTTCATCATTTTTCTCCTTCTTCTTCAACCAGTTGAAAATGGACAAGAGGACTAAGTTAACCCAAAATAAATACTTACTTTCAACAAAATAGAACCACCCCAGTAATGTTCCAATCATAGCGAAAGCATTCACAATGAGGGCAAGAACACTCATGTAATAAATCACTTTATACTTGTTCATCACTCGTCCTCCTCCAAGCGAAATACTGATTCGACTGTTTCGTTGAAAATTTGAGATATTTTCAGGGCAATGATAATGGACGGGGTGTACTCATCCCGTTCTAGTAGACTAATGGTCTGCCTGGAAACCCCTGCCAGCTTGGCTAGGTCGGTTTGATTGAGACCATCGCGAGCCCGAAGCTCTTTTAGACGATTTTTAAGTTGCATGTTACACACCTACTCTCCGTCAAATTCAACTGTTTGGATATCCTCAATACGTTGCAACTTGATTTTTTCTTTTCCCGTCTTATCTACGTATCGTAGCTTGACCCATTCCTCATCAACATCCACAACTTCCCAAAAATTTGTTCCAAATAGTTCTCCAATGATTGTTGGTTTCTTTCCAATCATTTCTTGCAATAATCTCGACATTTCTGCGTTTCCTTTCTCTTTTCTTTCGATTACCTTTAACCTCTTCTCTAACCGCTTGATTTTCTTAGATTGACTCATATAAATCAAGACGAGAAAAGGAAACAAAATCCATACCCACATGTGGCTCCCTCCTATTTCTTAACTTGCTTATATTGTAACACATCTTTTTCTTTTTGACAAGCATATTTGTCAAAAAGTTTATGATTTTTGTCATTTTGCAAAAGAAAAAGGTCAGGAGTAAGGTCCTGACCAGTTTTTCTACTATTAAAAGCCTAATTTTTCAAAGATTTCTGAGAAATTTTGATTGATAGCATCAAGTGACACTTGAACTTCTTCTCGGGTTTGATTATTCTTGACTGTCACTTGTCCGCTTTCGACTTCACTCTCTCCTAGAGTGATGAGAGTCTTAGCCGCAAAGACATCGGCTGACTTGAACTGAGCTTTGAGTTTACGGTTGAGGTAATCACGCTCTGCTTTGAAACCTTGTTGGCGAAGAGCCTGTACCAATTCCAAAGCCTTGACATTTGCTCCTTGACCCAAGACTGCTATATAGACATCTAGGGCGTTTTCGATAGGGAGAGCCACACCTTGCTTTTCAAGAATGAGAAGCAAACGCTCTACACCAAGTCCAAAACCAAAGCCAGCAGTTTCAGGGCCTCCAAAGTAAGAAACCAAACCATCGTAACGACCACCCGCACAGACTGTCAGGTCATTGCCCTCAATCTCAGTGATAAACTCGAAAATGGTGTGGTTGTAGTAGTCCAGACCACGCACCATATTGGTATCGATGATGTAGTCTACTCCAAGATTTTCCAACATCTGACGGACGGCATCAAAGTGGGCTTGGCTTTCTTCATCAAGGAAATCCAAGATAGACGGCGCATTCTCTACTGCTACCTTGTCTTCTTTTTCCTTAGAGTCCAAGACACGGAGAGGATTTTCCTCCAAGCGACGTTGGCTATCCTTAGACAAGGTCTCCTTGAGCGGTGTCAAATAGTCAATCAAGGCTTGACGGTAGGCTGCACGGCTCTCAGGATTTCCAAGAGTGTTAAGATGTAATTTGACACCTTGGATGCCGATTTCTTTCAAGAAATGAGCTGCCATAGCGATGGTTTCCACATCGGTAGCTGGATTGCTAGAGCCAAAACACTCAACACCAATCTGGTGGAATTGGCGCAAACGCCCTGCCTGTGGACGCTCATAGCGGAACATAGGGCCCATGTAGTAGAACTTACTTGGCTTTTGCACTTCTGGAGCAAAGAGTTTATTTTCCACGTAGGAACGGACAACTGGCGCTGTTCCTTCTGGACGGAGGGTAATATGACGGTCACCCTTGTCATAAAAGTCGTACATTTCCTTGGTTACGATATCCGTTGTATCTCCGACAGAGCGACTGATGACCTCGTAATGCTCAAAAATAGGCGTGCGCACTTCTGCATAGTTGTAGCGCTTGAAAATATCACGGGCAAAGCCCTCAACGTACTGCCACTTGGCAGATTCAGCAGGTAGAATATCCTGCGTTCCTTTTGGTTTTTGTAATTTCATAGGGAATCCTCTTTAAACTTAATAGTCTTATTTTACCATAAATAGAGGGATTAAAACAGTGAGAAAAAAATTAGGATTTAGATATCATTTTTGAGATTAATAACTGTCAAAAAAATAGCTAGCAAGGAAAAACCAACAAATAGCATCCAAGTCAACTGTATATTCCATACGGCTACTAGTGAAAAACAGGCTGTTCCCACAGGTATGGACAAGGTAAACAATAAACCTAAAAAATTACTGGTACGAGCTAGAACCTCTGGAGCTAGATTTTTCATGAGCATGGCACTAATCTTTGGTTGAACTTTACCAGACACATACAGAGTTGAACAGAGAAATAGTAAACCAAGTACGACTTGATTGAATAAATTAGCTAGACCAACTAGACTGAGTCCTACGGTCACCCACATCATCAATCTAGGCAAGGACTGCTTCCCAAAATAATCATTGCCCGTAAGGCTACTGATGATGACTGCTACTAAAACACAGAATTGA
Source organism: Streptococcus pseudopneumoniae (assembly GCF_038148935.1). Classification (GTDB taxonomy): domain Bacteria; phylum Bacillota; class Bacilli; order Lactobacillales; family Streptococcaceae; genus Streptococcus; species Streptococcus pseudopneumoniae_U. Next base: position 10,922 of record NZ_JBBJZX010000063.1, read on the forward strand.
TTGATAAATAGTGCCTCTGTGTAAGAAAAATTCAAGAGAGAATGGCTCAAAAAGAAGATATTATAAATTCCACCCAAAGCGCCACCCAAGGCATTGATAAGCAAGACAGCAAAGAGCATAAAACCAAAGTTTTTCTGTCCACTTTTAAGAAAAACGAGACGTAAATTTCGGTAAATTGTTAGGAACTGGTCTTTGATAGAAAGCTTCTCATTTTTTAGTGATTCACCATCAGCAGATGACATTGACAGACTCAATTTGCTTCTTCCTAAAAAGAGGATAACGGCTGATACTAGGAAAAAACAGGCATTGATTCCCGCAACGAGAGAAAAATTATTGACCGATAGACCTAAGAGCCAGACTCCGAAAGCTTGACCCCCAATAGCTGAAATATAAGTGATGAACTGGGAAAAAGAATAAGCCTCCATCAAATCCTCTTCAGCTACTTTTTCCTTAATAAGAGGCATGCGCAAACCACCTGCAAAATCACTGATGACATCACTAATGACATTGATTAAACACAAGCTAGAAAAGGCAAAGAGACTAGCTTGCTGAACAACTAGGGCTGCCAGAAAAAATAAAACCGCCTGAAACAAACCGCTATAGACCATCCATTTGACCTTGTCCCTCGTGTAATCTGCCCGAATCCCTACAAAAACTGTAAAGAGAGTCGGAAGAATCATGACAATATTCGCCATAGCAACAGCAAACGAGGCTTGTGGCAAGGTCGATGCATAGACGATAAAGACCAGATTAAAAATCGAAGCACCAAAAGCATTGAAGAATCGTGACAAAGTTAAGAGTCGATAAGCTTGATTTCTAAACAATAGTTTCATAGATAATCTCCCTTCTTGTTCAA